>WJMB01000076.1 GCA_014728185.1 Candidatus Coatesiibacteriota bacterium | reverse complement strand
GTCATCGGCATCTCCATCGCCGTGGCCGTGGGGCTGCTGATTCTGTTCAAGAAGAAGAAGTGGTTCTGACAACTGCGCGTGCCGTATGATGTTGGATCGGGATGTCGGATTGGTCCTTCTGTCCCGGCCGTTCTGCTCAGCTGGATTATATGATAAACGAGAGGACCCGCCCGGGTCCTCTCGTTGCACGTCTGATTAGTTTGGTCTGGGTTGGTTCGCCTGGTGATTGTCCCGGCTACTTGACGGCGTACTTGAGGTCCTCGTCGCCCTGGTTGTAGTAGGCGATGTGGGGCGCGTCCAGGGAGTCCAGGCGCAGCGAGGGCGTCTGCCCGACGTAGCCGGCGTTGTCCACCAGTTCGGTTTGCCAGCCGCCGCCGCTGTTGTGGGCGAAGCGCAGGTTCTCGTTGGAGTTGTCCAGGTAGGCCACGTAGGCGTTGCCGGCGGAATCCACCGTCAGGGAGTTGTGCCAGCCGAGGAAGCCCGCGGTGGCGATGGTCTCGATCTGCCAGGCGGAGCCGTCCCAGCGGGCGTACTTGAGGTCGTCGGAGTTGGCGTCGGCGTAGGCGATGTGGGCGTAGTCCGATGAATCGAGGTCCAGACTGGGGTACTTGCCGATGAAGCCGCTGGAATCGACGGTTTCGGTTTGCCAGGCGCCGCCGTCCCAGTAGGCGTACTTCAGGTCGTAGTTGGAGGAGTCGTAGTAGGCGATGTGGGCGTAGTCCGAGGAATCGAGCTCCAAAGAGGCGTACTCGCCCACCGAGCCGCCGGTGTCCACGGACTCGATCTGCCAGGTTGAACCATCCCAGCGGGCGTACTTGAGATCGTCGTTGGAGGTGTCGAAGTAGGCGATGTGGGCGTAGTCGGAACTGTCGAGCTCCAGGGAGGTGTACTCGCCGACCAGTCCGCCGGAATCGACAGTCTCGGTCTGCCAGGCGCCGCCGTCCCAGCGGGTGTACTTCAGGTCGTCGTTGGTGTTGTCGAAGTAGGCGATGTGGGGGTGGCCGGAGGAGTCGAGCTGGATGGAGATGTACCAGCCCACCGAGGCGCTGTCGTCAACGGTTTCGAACTGCCAGGCGCCGCCGTCCCAGTAGGCGTACTTGAGGGTGCCGTCGGCGGTGTAGGCGATATGGGGGTAATCGGAGCCGTCGAGGGCCAGGGAGCTGGACCATCCCACAGTGCCCGAGGAGTCGACGGTCTCGATGCTCCAGTCGCGGGTGGTGAAGGTCCAGCTCGGACCCTCGGTGGTGTCGGTGCCGTCGTCGGCGACGATGTACCACTCGTAGGTGGTGCCGCTGTCCATCAGGCCCGGATCCCAGGTGTAGACTTCGTCCAGGGTCGTCTGGTAGATCGGGTTGCCGTCCTCGCCCCAGTAGACGTCGAAGGAGAGGCTGTCGCCGTCGGCGTCGGAGCAGTCCCAGGAGAGGTCGGCGCCCGGTGAGACCCCGGTGGCGCCGTCGGGCGGGTCGGGGTTGCTCGGTTCGTCGGGCGGGTAGTTGTCCGGCGGTTCGGTGGTGAAGCTCCAGACATCGGACCAGCCGCTGTCGCCCCAGGCGTTGACGGCCATCACGCGCCAGTAGAGGGTGGTCTCGGCGGGGAGCTGATCGTCCGGGCGGTACTCGGCGTCGGTCAGGTCGGAGAGGTCGATCTCCGGGCTGCCGAAGGCGTCGTCGTCGTCGACCTGCAGGTGGTAGGTATCGGCCGGGGAGAGCGGGCTGGGGTCCGCGCTGGTCGTCGCGGCCGCGCTCGCCGGGCCGGTGGTGGTGATGCCGTCGGATGTGGTCAACACGGGCGCGGTGGGGGACGTCGTCGAGGGGGTCGCGTCGACGGGCGTCGGGACCGAGAGGGCCGGACGCGGCGGGACGCCCAGCACGGGACCGGGCTGGTTCTTGGTGGCGCTCCAGCGGAAGGTGGGGCGCAGCGGTACGTCGGTGGAGCCGTCGGCGGGTTCGATCAGCGAGGGGGTGTCCGGAGCGCTGCCCGTTTCCGATTCGGTGGTGAAGCTCCAGTTCTCGGCCGGCTCGGACATCTCGTCCGAGGGGTCGTAGGCCCGCACGTACCAGTGGTAGAGGGTCTCGAAGTCCAGGGGCTCGGGCAGCTCGGCGGTTTCGCCGCTGATCTGGGCGTCGTCGAGCTGGACCCAGTCGCCGCCGTCGGGCGCGATGAAAACCTCGTAGGTCAACTCGTCGTTGTCCGGATCCTGGCAGGACCACTCGAGCAGGGTATTGACCGAGACACCGGTGGCTCCGTCCTCGGGATTGACGCACTGGGGCTCGCCGGGTGGGCGGTTCTGACCGACGCCCAGCAGGTCGTCGGCGCAACCTCCGGCCAGCAGCAGCGAAAGCAGAGCCGCGCCGGTCAAGATCATCTGGGGTGTAATCGACTTACTGTTGGCCTTCATCGGGTCTGGTCCTCCCGGTTGGTCGTCTGCCGGGTTGGTGGCACCCATAATCGTGACCGCCTGCAAGGTCGGGCGGTGAGCTGTGAAAGGTCCGCGAACTTATCGGCGTCGTCGTTTAGAAGTAGGCCGCGACGCCGGCTCCGGCGTTGAGGGCCCGGCCGAAGGTGACCTCGCCCACCACGGGGTAGTAGGTAACCTCGGCGTAGACGGCCCAGTTGGGGTTGAAGAGGTACTCGCCGCCAGCCTCGACCTCGATCAGCAGCAGTGTTTCGTCGGAGCGGAAGAAGGCTCCGCCGCCGGCGCCGGCGTTGAGCCGGATGCTTTCGCTCAGGTCGAAGTAGTAGTTGTAGTCCAGGGTCAGGGCGATGTCGCCGGTCTCGGCCCGGGCGTCGTCGGCTTCGCCGACCAGGGCCAGGCTGGCGTTGACCGCCAGGTAGCCGTTGGAATGGATCTCATAACCGGCGCCCAGTTCGGCGACGAAGGGGTAACCGCCGCCGAGGTGGAACTGCAGGCCCAGCGGTCCGGTTTCGGCCTCGGGCCGGGGACCTGTCTCGGTTTCCGTTTCCGTCTCCGTCTCGGTTTCCGTTTCCGTCTCGGTTTCGGTTTCCGTTTCCGTCTCGGTCTCGGTCTCGGTTTCCGTCTCGGTTTCGGTTTCCGTCTCGGTTTCCGTTTCTGTCTCGGTCTCGGTTTCCGTTTCGGTCTCCGTAGTGTAGGTGCGTACATCGGGGACGGAGAGACCGCGCACGCCGGTCAGGCGGATCTTATCGCCGGTGTAAACCTGGAAATCCTCAGACAAAACGGCCTGGGCCAGGGTGGCGCCGACGACACGGTCGACCACGGCCTTGCCCAAGTCGATGATGTCGCGACCGACGAACATCCCGGTCTCGGGGTGGTAGTACTCCTCGCCGAGGCGGTAGACCCAGAGCTCGTCGCCCCGGGCCAGGTCCTGCTGCTGGCCGAGGTCGATCATGATCGAGCGGCCGTCTACGCCCAGCACCGTACCGACCAGCAGGATGCGCTCGGAGAGATGCAGGGCGATGATGCGGCCCTGGTTGAGCAGCTCCTCGATATCGCTGGCCTCGACGGTGTCCGAGTACTCCAGCTTGCCCGTGGCCACGTCGGTGAGTCGGACGCTCAGGGTGTAGAGCTGGCCGACCCGGGTCACCTGGCCGAGGAGGACCTTCTGGGCACCCACCTCGCCGCAGACCTCCAACACAGCGTCGGTGATGGTCAGCCCGCTGGGCGTGGCTCCGCGCTCGACCAGCTTGGCGTCGAGCTGCTCGCCCTGGATGATGTCGAACTGGTGGGTGTTGATCAGGGCGTCGAGAATGGTCTCGGCGATGCCCGCCGCGGCGGAGTCGCTGACACCGGCGGCCTCGAGGCCGATAAAAGCGATCTTGATCCGCTCGGCCGCCGTCGCCGTCGTCGCCGAAGCCAGGACCAGGAGTATTGCGAGGGTGATGAGCGAGCCTTTCGCCGTCTTCCTCATTGAACCTCCAGAAACCACCACCGGAAATCCGAGGTGAGCCTCGGATTCGTCCCGGGCGGAAGCGATCGATGATTATTGACTAGAGTCGAAAACCATCGAAAATCACCGAAAACCTCCAGACAAATATCAACAGAGTACATTAACTATAGCAGAGAAGGCACCTGTTGTACAACAGATAGATGGTGTCTTTTCTGCGATAATTTTTCGTTTTCAAAACCAATACTATTTAGGCAATGCTATTCAGTGAGATTTAATGGGTTGTTATCGCCAGTTGACGATCATGCAACTGCTAGGATAAAGTCAGTTCTGTCAGTCACTTATCGCATGCAAGCCGAGGGCAGGGAGTGTTCCCCGCCCGGGTGCGTCAACTGCATGGAGCCTGGTCCTAGTACTGCTGATAATCGAAGTAGACTGGGTCACCGATCGCGATATTGTAGTTATTTATGTACACGATCGGAGTTACGGCCAGCTCGTGATAGCCGTCGGCCATGTTGAGCGCCCAGTAGGGTATGTAGAGCTCCAGGTCCTCGAAGTAGACGTCGTTGTCGTCGATGGTGAACTGCTCGGTGAAGATGGCCACCTGGCCGTAGATGTCGGAGAAGTAGTCGGAGTTGGCGTAGAGGGGCTGGCCGTCGGCGAAGGTGAACGTTAGCAGGACCTGACCCACCCCGCCGTAACAGTTGTAGAGCTCACCGTCGAGATAGAGAACCATCCCCAGACCGTCGGGGGTGCTGACGTCGTAACGCACGTTGGTGGTCTTGATCTCGGCGTAGGGGTATTCGGAGCTGGTG
>WJMB01000005.1 GCA_014728185.1 Candidatus Coatesiibacteriota bacterium | reverse complement strand
GAAACGTGCCAACGCCTCCACGCTCGGAATGCGGCGGCTCGCCCGGGCCGGGGAGGGTTAGTAGCCCTCGTTGTAATTGATCGTCACCTCGGAGACGGCGGTGTCGTCCCAACGCTCGACGGGGTGGAACTCGAGGATGGTCAGGTCGAGCCGGTGCCCCCGGCGTGGCTCGTCGAGTTGGATCGCGGCGGTCAGCGGGGGGGGGTCGGGCAGCTCCCGTTCCAGTGTGGCGCCGTCGGATAACTCGAGACGCACCCTGGCGGGGCGCCCGTTGGCGAGCCGAGGCTCGGGCGAGGCGCAGTAACCGGGCAACAGGGCCATGTTATGAACCGTGAGGGGTGGGATGAACTCCAGGCTCAGTGTCTTGCCGACACCGTTGCCGGGCGCGCCCTCGACCCAGGCGGTGCCGTCGGCGACCTGGAAGCGCAGCATGACCCGGCGGCCGACGGGTTTTCGTCGTCTTCCCCCGAGCGGTACTCCTCGCTTTCAAGGGGTTCGATGTGCAGAAATCCGCCCAGCGTCAGGGCGCCCAGCCCCTCGCGTTCTATCCAGCCTTCATCCTCGACCGGTCCGCCGGTCAGGGCGGAAACGCTGCACAGGCAAGCGAGTAGAACGATGAGCGCGCCACGCATTGCCGTCAACCCTTCAATCCCTTGAGGGACGGTCCAGACTGCGGTAGGCGATGCCTTCGGAGACGTGGGCGGCGTTAATGACCTCGTCGCCCTCGAGATCGGCGATGGTGCGGGCCAGCTTGAGCACCCGATCGTAGGCCCGGGCGGAGAAGCCGAGACGGTCGACGGCCTGACGCAGCAGGTGACGGGCCTCGTCGGTGGGTCGGCAGTAGCGACGGATCAGCTTGCTGTTGAGCTCGGCGTTGGAGTGGACGCCGGTTTCGGCGTAGCGTTCGCGCTGGAGGGTGCGGGCGGTGTTGACTCGGTGTTTGACGGTCGCGCTCTGCTCGCCGGCCTCGCGACCGGCCAGCTCCTCGTAGGGTACGGCGGGAACCTCGAGATGGATGTCGATGCGGTCGAGCAGGGGGCCGGATATCTTGGCCCGGTAGCGGGAAATCTGGGCCGGGGTGCAGGAGCAGGAGTGCTTGGGGTCGCCGTGGTAGCCGCAGGGGCAGGGGTTCATCGAGGTCACCAGGGTGAAGCTGGCCGGGAAGGTCAGGCTGATCTGAGCCCGGGCGATGGTGACGATGCGGTCCTCCATCGGCTGGCGCATGACCTCGAGGACGCGGCGCTCGAACTCGGGCAGCTCGTCTAGGAAGAGCACGCCGTGGTGGGCCAGGGAGACCTCGCCGGGGCGGGGGTAGCTGCCTCCGCCGATCAGTCCCGCCGCCGAGATGGTGTGGTGGGGCGAGCGGAAGGGTCGGGTGGCCACCAGGGCGCGTCCGGCGGGCAGGGTCCCGGCCACGGAATGCACCCGGGTGGTCTCCAGGGCCTCATCGAGGGACAGATCGGGCAGGATGGTGGGCAGGCGGCGGGCCAGCATGGTCTTGCCTGCGCCGGGCGGGCCGATCATCAGCAGGTTGTGGCTCCCGGCGGCGGCGACCTCGAGGGCCCGCTTGGCGTGCTCCTGGCCCTTGACGTCGACCAGGTCGACGGGATAATGGGCGGCCTGGGCGAACTCGGCCTCCAGGTCCACGTTGAAGGGATCCAGCTTGCGGCGGCCCTCGATGAACTCGCCGGCCTCGGCCAGGTCGGTGACGGGGTAGACGTCCAGCTCGTCGACCAGGGCGGCCTCACGGGCGTTGTCGGCGGGGACGATCAGAGCGTCGAAGCCCTCGCGCTTGAGCGCGGCGGCCAGGGGCAGTACGCCGCGCACCGGCCGTACCGCGCCGTCCAGGGCCAGCTCGCCGACGACGGCCAGGCGGTCCCGCCGTGTCGAGATCAACTGCCGGGTGGCGATCAGGATGGCCAAAGCGATGGGCAGGTCGAAGGAGGGGCCTTCCTTCTTGATGTCGGCGGGGGCCAGGTTGATGGTGTAGCTGCCCGGGGCGAAGTCGTAGCCCGAGTTGCGCACCGCCGCCTGGACACGGTCCTTGGACTCCTTGACGGCGGCGTCGGGCAGGCCGACGGTGGAGAAGCTGGACAGGCCGGCGGAGACATCGGCCTCGACCTCGACGGGGTAGCCGTCGACGCCCTTGACCGCGGCGGAGTAGATCTTGGCGAGCATTACGTTGCAACCGTCCTTGATTGGATTACGGAGGCTCCGGACACCAGCGCGAATAAGCTAGACGATTTCAAATAGTAACAGAGTCATCGCCCGTCGGGCAAGCGTGATGAAGCCGGATCATTCACAGGACACTACGGCGGCGAGGCCGTCCGCTTGACCCCGGCCTGCGCTTTCGACGCGTCTAACCTGCACCGGGTCCGGCTGCGCTGTTATGCCGATACCGCCGGAGAATGGCGCGACGAGCACCTGATGGGCATTCTGGCCGAGGAGTTATACGAGCGTCGGCAGTAAGGGAAGCGTGTTTGGTGCGGCGAGCTCTCATCTAAATCGAAAACAATAACCGGCGACCACGGTCGCCGGTTTTCCTCGGCCCGAGTACGGCCAAGCTCTGCTGCTCCAGATCTGTTGGGGGATGCCATCAGTTTTTTTGTGAAGGAATCGAAGCCAAGCGCACCCAAACAGCGGATGCCTGCTCGGTGACCTCGCTTGCTCAGCCCTTGTTGGACCGAACAAGTTCCATGATGCCGTTACCAATTGCGAACTATCGGCCTACGTGAAAGTTCAAGCGCGATTGGTAACCCCCTCTTGCCACCCAGAAGGCGATCCCGCACAAGCCCACGCCCACCCGGATGCGCACCATCTTGTTGTTCATGGAGCATAAATACATCGATCACTGACATGATGACAGTCTATGTCAGTCACCCCCGTTAAGCTGATCATCGAGAGGTAATCATCAGCCAAACAGGGGGACATTTTATATGGGACATCAACAGTCTCTGGGGACCAGTGTGCGGCGCTACCGCTCAAATCTGGGGATCAGCCAGGAGGACCTGGCGCTGCGCGTCGGACTGCACCGCACCTATATCGGTTCGATCGAGCGCGGTGAGCGCAACATCACCGTGCGCAACCTGATCCGCCTGGCCGAGGGGCTGGGCATCACACCGCTGCGGCTGCTCGAGGAGACGCTGGCCGGCAACGGACACCACTGACTCGGAGCCGCTCAGTCTCCGTCGCGGTCGGCCGCCGAGCGCAACCGGCGGGCCAGGGGCGGCAGGACGATAAACATCGCCGCGGCGGCGGGCAGCCCGGGCAGTAGAGCCGCGCCGAGGAGCGCGTAGTAGTCACCGCCGCCCAGGCTCAGCGCCAGGCCGAGGGCGTAGACCAGCCGTCCGCAGACCAGGGCGGTTAACGCGCCCCAGCGCTCGCGCAGACGCTCCCGACCGGCCGCCAGTCCGGCGACCAGGCCGTAGACTCCGAGCTCGGCGGTCATCAGCGCCAGGTGGATTCCGGCGGGACGACCGGAGAGCAGCAGGCTCAGTGTCGGGGCCAGCAGCCCCACAGCCAGGCCGCCGCGCCAGCCGTAGAGGAGCCCGGCCAGAATCACCGGCCAGTGCATGGGCAGCAGCCAGAGCACCGGCGCGCCGATGAGGTGGGCCAGGGCGGGCAGCGCCCAGGCGGAGGCCAGCAGCAGGGCGTTGTGCAGCAGGCCGCGCAGGCTGCCGATATCCAGCGTCGGCGCCGTCAGAGTGTCGGTGGAACGCTCGTTCATACCGGCTCCTTGAAGGTTTGTGAGAAGCAGCGAGTCCGGTCGAGGTTGCCCGGGGCGTCGTAGCGACGCCCCGGCGGCGCCGGAGTAAAGGACGCTCAGCCAACGGGTCATGCCGTGTCATTCCAGATCAATAGAAGGCGTCATGGAACGTGATTGGACCATACTGGGCTGGCAAAGCGGGGTTATCCGAGTGCTTGTCAGCCACTCGGATTGGAATCGTGTGCCCTGTTCGGACCGGGTTGTGATTGCATACCGTTGATAACACCGTGTAGTAGCAGTTGTGCCTGTCACTTATCAGCAGCAAAAGTGGCGGCTGCAAGGGGAATGCCCGGTGGACAACCTACCCTGCTTAGTGGCGTCCAATTTGCAGCCATCCGATTGCGACTCGACTCATAACTGCATCGTTATCAAGCAATAGGGATTGGGCTTATCACTCTCACTTGAACCGGTTCTTTGCTATGCTTTCGGATATGAATAATTCTAAAGCTTTCACATCTTGGCAGTTATCCCAGCAGTTGTTGTGTGGCACCAGGTTTCTCCCGCGCTTTGTTGCATGTATTGCCGGAAAGACGGCTATCCCGCAAACTGGTCCGGTGGCTTCAACTAGAAAAGGTTAGCGTTCAAGCAGTCTGTTGCTTGTTAATGCCTTGGGATCAGCCAGCGCTTTATCGAGTTTAAGCTTTCAGTAAGCAAGCATCAAGAGCAAATCACTTGCAGCAGCTCTCAGCAAATGAAAGTAAAGGTTTAGTTTCGTGTGATGATCCTTAAGGCTTTACTTGATAGTATCGGGATCAAAGCGCGACGCACCCGAACAGCGAATGTCTGCTCGGTGAACCTTTCAATACCGGCACCGATTTGGTCCGAACAAGTTCCATGATGCCTCGAAGCAATACGGAGTTCGCGCTGCTGAAATGATGCTCTTATCATTAGCTCGTCCCGTGTCTTTGCCGCTTGTTCACTACGCGTTCTGTAACAAATCCTTATGGATCTAGATGTGTACTATCAGCAGGTTCCAAGCACGATCAGGTCCGAACTGAGTGCATAACATTCAATTGAAAAAGGAAGCTGAACCATCGTGGCTTCCACCGCCGACCGGGAGACCCATTATACAACGGGTCTCCCGTTTATCGTTGTGTGGGGCCTAAAACCCAGTATGCCGATGAAATTGATAGTCTATCTTGACACTATCCGAAAAAGGGGCTATGATGAAGAGCGAATGAGATGACTTCTCAATTCATGCCGCGCGAGGGCGGCGCTTTTTCCGAGACGGAACCGCTGAATATACAGCGGCGACGCCCCACCGAGAGCCCCTCCCGCGCGGCGGGCCGACAAGGCAGGTGATGTTTCATGGCCGCGTCCAACTACGAAGAGGCCGAACGACAGCTCCGCAGGTACCTCTCCAAGAACGGCTTGCGCTGCACCGTCGAGCGATTGGCCATCCTGAAATCCCTCTGGGAGAACGGCGGCCACCCCAGCGCCGAGATGATCGCCCAGAGCTTGAGCAAGGGTCCACTCTACGTCAGCCGGGCCACCGTCTACCGCACCCTGGACCTGCTGGTCGAGGCGGGTCTGTTGACCTGCAGCAACCTGGGCGAGGGCCACCGGCACTACGAAATCAACGTCGATCACCATGACCACCTGATCTGCCGCCGCTGCGGCAAGATCATCGAGGTGCGCAGCCCGGAGATCGAGACCCTGCAGCGCAAGCTCTGCAAAGAGGCCGGCTTCGAACCCCTCTCCCACACCCTGGAGATCACCGGACTCTGCGGCGCCTGCCGTCGTGAGATCGCCGACGACGGCGAGTCCGACAACGGCGCCTGGCGACGGAGCGCCGTTCGGCAGCACGGGGAGTGATTCACCCTCTCGCCTCCCCCACTCGGAGGCTGTCCCAGGTCCGCTGGATTGCCGGGTGAGTACTCCATGACATCGACAAGGCGGGCGTTCGGGTTTGTCTCACCCGGACGCCCGTTTTCGCATACAATTTCAGCCCGACCGAGAACGGCCCGTCGAAGAAAGATGAAACCCGACGCAGTTGACCGTGTCATCTTCGGCGGTATCTAGGCCAGCTTGCCGGCCAGCTCCCGCGCCCAGCGGCGGGCCAGCTCGAAGTCCCGGTAGTCCTTGGGCTCCTCCGGGTTCTCGTCGCCGGCCTTCTCGGCCATCTTCCGCATGATGCCGCGGATGGGGAAGCCGTACTGGTCCATGTTGCGCATGCCGGGGAAGAGGCCGGCCTGGTCCCAGGCCAGCTCGGGCAGCTTGGAGCGCAGCTTGGGCAGGGTCTGCTCGTCGAGCTGTCGGCGTCCTTCGTCGCTGGTGGCGGCCATGCAGCAGATGAAAACGCTGTTGGCCTTGCCGGCCTTCAGGGCGCGCTTGGCCAGCTTGCGGGCGTGGCCCAGCCAGTTGCCGGCGCGCAAGCTGCCGCCGATGATCACGTGGTCGTAGCCCTCGAGCTCCCCGGCCTCCCGGGCGTCGACGACGTCGACCTCGTGGCCGGCGCCGCGCAGCTCCTCGCCGACGATCTCGGCGTAGGATTTCGTCGAGCCGTAGCCCGAGGCGTAACCGATGAGTACCTTCATGGTCCCCCTTGATAAGCGTTAGACGGCGGAGGTGTCTCCACCGGGGCGAGAAGCGTGGATGGCTCGGGAAGAACAGGCTACTTGACCGCGATGGTCACCAGCTTGCCGGGCACGACCTTGAAGAACTTGACCTGCCTGCCTTCGGTGTAACGGGATACGTTGTCCATGCCGAGGGCGGCATCACGGATCTCATCCTCCGTAGCCGAGGCGGCGATGCGTAGCTGGTCCCTGATTTTACCATTGACCTGAATTGGGTAGACCAAAAAGTCGGCTTCCAGGGCGTCTTCGTCCCAGCTCGGCCAGGGGCGGTCGTGGACGGATTCGTTCTCCCCCAGGCGCTCGTTGAGCTCCTCGCAGATGAAGGGGGCGAAGGGCGCCAGGGCGTCGACCAAATCGCGCAGGCAGGCGGCGACCACGGGCTGGGCCAACGGGACGACCTCGCCGTGGGCCTCGTAGCCGTAGATATCGTTGACCAGCTCCATGGCCTGGGCGATGGCCGTGTTGAAGTGAATCCGCTCGATGTCTTCGGTGAATTTTTTGACTACCGAATGACGTTTTCTGTGTAGGGCCTTCAGCTCGTCGTCCAGGGCGTCGGGGTCGTAGTCGACGGCGTCAAGCTCCCAGCGCCCGTCGAAAAGCCGCCAGAGCCGGCCCAGGAAGCGGTAGATACCCTCGACGCCTTCCTCGGTCCACTCCATCTCACGGTCCGGCGGCGAGGCGAAGAGGGTGAACAGCCGTCCGGTGTCGGCGCCGTATTTGTCGCAGACCACGTCGATGCCCACCACGTTGCCCCGGCTCTTGCTCATCGCCTTGCCGCCCAGGGTGACCATCCCCTGGGTGAACAGGCGTTTGAAG
>WJMB01000004.1 GCA_014728185.1 Candidatus Coatesiibacteriota bacterium | reverse complement strand
GTGTAGAGCTGGGAAATCGGCGCGCTGTGAGGCAACTCGATCATCCTGCACCCCGACCTTTCTCCACGGCTGACCTTTCCAGTCCCGGCCAACGCAAACAGCGGCGCACCCTGCGTCCGGCCGCCTCGAAGGTGTCGTCCCGTTCCGTTGTAAGCTCCCCGTCGTTCCAGCCCGCCTTGGAGGTCGCCCGCCAGCTTGCGGCGAACTCCCCGCTCTCCAGCGTCTTCAGCAGGTCCGTCAGGCGCCCGCGCGTCTCGGGACCGATGACGGCCGCGCCGTACTCCCGGGCGCCGAAGAGGGCCGTGGGCGAGACAGCCCGGCGCATCCCCTCGACCCCCCGCTTGTACATCAGGTCGACCAGCAGCTTGAGCTGCATCAGGCACTCGATGTAGGCCGTCTCCGGACCATAGCCGGCGGCGACCAGGGTCTCCCAGGCGGCGCGAACCAGGGCCGGTACACCGCCGCAGAGCACGGCCTGCTCGCCGAAATGGTCGACGACGGTCTCCTCGGCGAGGTCGGTCCGGAACAGACCGCCCCGGGCGCAGCCGATGGCCCGGGCATAGGCCAGCAGGCGTTGGTGGGCCTTGCCGGAGGCGTCATGCTCGACGGCGATCGCCGCCGGCAGTCCCGCGCCGGAGGCGTAGGCCGAGCGCAACGCCGCCCCGGGACCCTGGGGAGCCAACAGCAGGATGTCTACGGTTTCCGGCGGCTCGATCCAGCCCCAGCGCGGGGCCAGACCGTGGAGGAACAGCCAGCTCGAACCGGCGCGGACCGTGCCGAGGCCTTTGGCGGCGTCGGTCATCGCCTCGTCGGGCACCGCCCAGACCAGCAGCTCGGCCTTGGCGGCCTCGACGGGCTCGATCACCGTCAGGCCGTCGGCGGCGGCGGGTTCGCGGCTGGGCGAACCGGGGCGCAGGGCGACGACGACGGGCAGGCCGCCGTCACGCAGACAGAGCGCCTGGGCGCGACCCTGATTGCCGTAGCCGTAGATGACGATCCGCCCGCCCGTCCAGCGCGGACAGTCTTCCTCGTGGAGCACCTGGAAGGGGGCGTCATCGTTCATCGGTCCAATCGGGTGGAGGCGTCGCGAGACCCCGTCGAGCCTCTAGCAGACGCTGGGTCAGGCTAACCGTGATCGGCGGGCGTCCGCCGAAACTCCCGCCGAGGCTCTGCTTCCGCAACTCGACGGTGTTCGAGGGATTATCCGCCGGGGTCTTCGCGTGAGGGATCGCATGCCCTTTTCGGGCGGGCTTGTGTTAATGATCTGCTGATAGTGCGAGTGTGGCATCGGAGGTGTTGATCACTACCATGCGGTCAAGACCATGCGGTCAAGACCATGTGGTCAAGACCATGCGGTCAAGAAAGTGGCGGCTGCAAGGGGTCCGCTCGGTGGATGACCGACTCTATCGACAGCTCGCTTTTACGCCTATCCGATTTGCCTTCGCTGATTAGTGCATCATTAACAAGCATTGGCATAATGGAACTTGTTCGGACCAAATCAGGGCTGATTATAAGAGAGCTTCACGAGCAAGTCTTGGCTGAGTAGTTGCGTTCGGTTTGAATCCCGATACTACTATGTTCAATCTTATTGTATGCTCAGTCTTATCGTATGTGCAGTCTTATTGCTTGATAAGGATACGCAGTGCGCTATCGGGGTCCAGGCGCGACGCACCCGGAAGACGCCTTCCTGCCGTGAGACCTATATCCGCCCTTTCTGGTCCGAACACCTTTCATTGTGCCACCGGGTTGGAAGAACGGTGTCGGATAGCCCGGGGGGGGCGTCCGTCCCCAAGCGCAGCGCTGATCGCCTCGGCTCGATCAGAATCAGCTTAGCGGTTTCACTAGAGCGGTTGCCTGAGGATCGACAACCCCGGACGATAGCTCGAAAGGGACCCAAGCGCTTACACCAGGCCCGCCCGCTCAGGACACCCTGGCCCCCGGGGGCAGCTCCTCGGGGACGGAGACCAGCTCCAGCACGTCCTTGTCCGGTGTCGAGGCGGCCAGCAGCATCCCCTCGCTGAGCACGCCCATCAGCTTGGCCGGCTTGAGGTTGGCCACGACGATCACGCGGCGGCCGAGGAGCTCCTCGGGAGAGTAGCGCTTGGCGATGCCGGCGACGATCTGGCGCTGTTCTAGGCCCAGATCGACCACCAGGCGCAGCAGCTTCTTGGCCTTGGGGACGGCTTCGGCCTCGACGATTCGCGCCACGCGCAGGTCCAGCCGGGTGAAATCGTCGAAGGATATCTGGTCGCTGGATAGCGGAGCGACGCCGGGGGTCGGTTCCTTCTGTTCGGCTTTCGCCTCGGCGGGTTTATCCCGCCCGGTCTCGTCATGGGCCGAGTCCGGCGGTTGGGCCGCGGGCTCGTCGGAGCGCAGCCTGGCGCGCTGGGCCTCGAGCACCTCGGGCTCCAGCTTGGAGACCAGCACCCGGGGCTTGGCCAGCTTTGTTCCGGCGGGGATGAGCTCGGGTTCGGAGGCGCGCTCCCAGTTCAATCCGGCGAAGGCGTCGTCGTCCATCCCCAGCAGTCCGGCCAGCTCCCGGGCCAACTTCGGGGTGAAGGGCTCACTGGCGGCGGCCAGGGCGGCCAGGGTCTGAACGAGGTGATGGATGGTCCGGGCGCAGGCTTCCGGGTCCTCCTTGCGCGTCCGCCAGGGCTCTTCGGCGTCGAAGTAGCGGTTGCCGGTGCGGGCGATGTCCATCATCCGCCGGGCGGCCTCGCGGAAGCGGTAGTCCTCGATGCTCTCGCCGACGCCGCGCACCAGCCGGGCCACCTCGTCGCGATGGTGGCGGGCTTCGGTGTTGGTCTCGCCGCGCTCGGGCACCCGGCCGTCGAAATAGCGGTTGACGAAGACCAGCACCCGGTTGGCCAGGTTGCCGTAGATGTCGGCCAGCTCGGAGTTGACCCGCTCGCCGAACTCGGACCAACTGAAGTCGGCGTCCCGGGTCTCGGGCAGGCTGCTGGCCAGGTAGTAGCGCAGGTAGTCGGCGGGGAACTCGGCCAGAACGTCGTCGACCCAGACCGCCCAGTTGCGGCTGGTGGAGAGCTTCTTGCCCTCGATGTTGAGGAACTCGTTGGCCGGGACGTTCTCGGGCAGAACGATGCGCTCGTCGGCGGGGACGTGTTTGTTGTAGGCCAAGATCATCGCCGGGAACATGACGGCGTGGAAGATGATGTTGTCTTTGCCGATGAAGTGGACCAGGCGGGTCTGGTCGTCGAGCCAGTAATCGCGCCAGCGCTCGGGTTCCCCGAGACTCGCGGCCCAGTCCCGGGTGTCGGTGATGTAGCCCAGCACGGCCTCGAACCAGACGTAGAGGACCTTGCCCTCGTCCTCCACCGGCGCCGGCACGCCCCAGGAGAGGTCCCGGGTGATCGGGCGGTCTTTGAGCCCCTCGCGGAACCAGCCCCGGCAGTAGTTGAGGACGTTGTCCTTCCAGCCGAACTCACGGTGACGCTCGTCGATCCAGGCCTCGAGCTCGCCGGAAAGCTCGGAGAGCTTGAAGTACCAATGCTTGGTGGGCTTGAGCTCCGGGGCGCCGCCGCATATCTTGCAGCGCGGCTCGATGAGGGTCTGGGGCTCGATCCAGCGACCGCAGTCCTCGCACTGGTCCCCGCGGGCCTTGTCCGAGCCGCAGTGGGGGCAGATGCCCTCGACGTAGCGATCAGGCATGTAGCGGGCGCAAGAGGGGCAGTAGAACTGCTCCTCGGTGCGCGGTTCGATG
>WJMB01000075.1 GCA_014728185.1 Candidatus Coatesiibacteriota bacterium | reverse complement strand
TGCGCGAGGATTCGTCGAGCGGCCTGGCCGAGGTCAACGACGCCCCGGCGCTGGTGCTCGAGCTGAGCTACAACTACCGGGGACTCGAGTACACCGCGAGCTGTTCGACCTTCGCTCCGCCGCTGCTGCTACCCCGCCTGACCCCGGGAGCCGAGCTGCCCCTGCTGGCCGATCCCCTCGAGCCCCGGGAGTGCATCGTCGATTGGCGTTCGTTCAATTCCTGAAAGGCATTCGGATTATGCTTTGGGGCCATTAAAACAATCCGGACCAGCATCGGTGGCTGTGAAGAATGCATTGAAGAGCCGAGAAATGAACCCTGATGTCTGATCCGCGCCAGGTGTCGGCCCATGAATGCAACAAGTTGAAACAAGGGCTAAGCCGGTCAATAGGCGGCCTGCTGCCCGCTCACCATCAGTTGAGGGTTGGGGACCGGCCGGTGTAAATGACAGCTCTCCGGCTTTCCGCGACTCCAGGTGCGGCAAAGCTCGGGCGCGGGAAGTCGACTGCCGAGACAAGACAGCCTTGCGGGCGCTAAAGCCTGGACCGATAAGCCATCGGCATAAGGCATCATGGAACGTGATCGGACCGAAAGGCTAACAAAGAGAGGTTCACCGAGGGGGTATTCGCTGCTCGGGTGCGTCCGGTTTTGATCCCGACACCATCATGCGCGGCCTTGTTGGTTGAAAACGATGCAGATATGAGTAGAGTGGCAATCAGCCTGGTGTTCAACGTCGGCTGCCAGAATGGTAGATAATCCACGAGAGCATACCCCTTGTCGCCGCCGCTTGTTGACTGCTGTCCAGTGACAGGTACTTCTGCCACTACACGCCTATAATCAGCAGAATACAAGCACAACCCGCTCCGAAGAGTGTATGCTTTCCCTATCAAAACTCACCAGTCCTGTCGCGAGGGATAATCCCGCCCCTTGTTGAATCGACCGGATGGTTTCTCCGCCCTCGACATCCGCCCTCGACGTCGCGATATGTTGTGTTATATGATGCAAAGTGTGTAATAGCGACGCCCGAGAAAAACTCATCACGGAGGTTGATCAATGGCCAAGCGCGGCTTCAACATCGGTTTGTTCGTCATTCCCTTCGTCGTTCCTTTGGTGGTGTTCGTTCTTCTGCCCGCCCTGGGGCTGGACCTGGAGCGGGAGCTGGGTGAGACCTGGTTCACCCTGCTGATCATCGGCGCGATCGTCATCCCCGTTTTCTTCACCATCTTCCGCAGCTTCGGCGGGGCGTTCAAGGCCATGTTCGGCTCCAAGGAATCGCGTTTCATCAAACAGCACGGCATCGCCGCCCAGGGTGTGGTGCAGTCGATCGGCGAGTCCAGCCAGGGCGGGACGATCACCATCAACGACCAGCCCTACCTCAACCTGACCCTGGAGATCCAGGACGGTGGCGGCCAGCCCTACATCGTCAGCTTCGACACCATCATCCCCCGCTCCGCCGTGCCCCAGTTCCAGCCCGGCGCGGTGATCCCGGTGCTCATCCACCCCGAGGATCCGCAGAAGGTGATCATCGACTGGCAGGGCGAGGGCGGCGGTCAGGCCGAGACCCCCTCCTACGGCCGCAAGTACAGTGCCGCCGACGAGCGGCTACTCGAGGAGGGCATCGCGGGCCGGGCCACCCTGGTCGATCTACAGCCCACCGGTCGCAGCGAGGACTATAACCCCGTCGTCTCGGTCACCTACGACATCGACCCCTCCGACGGCGAGCCCTACAGCTTCACCAAGGAAACCGCCCTGCCGACCAAGATCATCCAGATGATGCAGGCCCGGATCGGCAAGACCTTCCCCTGCAAAATCCACCCCAACGACGGCACCAAGGTCTCGATCCACCTCACCTAGCAGCCGGAGCCGTTGCAACGGCGCCGGCTCACGAGCGCTCAATGCTGGTTGCCGATGAGCCGATGGCAGTCGAACGGGCATCGAGTTCAAGCTGTCGTTTGGCCGGATTGTCCAGCGTGGCTCCCCTCTTCGCCGCCCCTTGATCTCCGTGATTGGTGACAGGCGCTCCTGATACTGCACGCGTACGCTCAGCGGGTCGCGATCCCGATCCGGTGCGAACCGGGCAGACGATCCTTGAAACGGAAAACGCCCCGCCGCGGCGGGGCGTTTTCATCAACCGGGACCGTCATCGGTTCCGGCTAGCGAAACGTCTTGCGTTCGGGGCGGATGAGAATCCACTCGCCCTCGCCGCACTTGCAGGGGGGGAAGTTGTCGCCGCGCACGAGCTCGATCTCGAGGCGGCAGTTGGCGCAGCGGTAGTGACCGCTGAAGGGGCACTTCTGTCCGGGATGATAGCCCATGGTGCGAAATCGCCTTTCTCGCTTCGGCCCGGCGACGTTCCAGGGCCGGGCGGTCAGCTTTATGACAGTCGATAGTTAAACCTTAATTCTAGCAGGTTTTAGCACTTGTTTCATTTCCAGTCGCATATCATCAACGCCAACGGCCCCCAGCGAGTTCCCGTATCATAGCAACGTCCGATCGTCCACCGTCGCATTTGCTTGACTTCCCCCTCGGGATTGCCCTATAATGCCCTTCGCCCCGCCGAAGTGGTGGAATTGGTAGACGCGCTAGATTCAGGGTCTAGTGAGCTTCCCGCTCGTGTGGGTTCGAATCCCACCTTCGGCACCAGCACTCATCCAAGTCTCATCTAAGAATCAACCAGGAATCAACCAGGAATCAACCAGGAATCAACCAGGAATCAACCAAAGCGCCCCCACGGGGGCGCTTTTGGTCATCGTTTTCGGCCATCGGCGAAGGCGACCAACCCAAGTCCTGATGACTGTGATCGACTTGGCGGTGCAGTCACCTCCTGCTCGAAACGCCGAAGAACTATGGTGCTGACGACGGTTCGCGCCGTTGCTCAGCACTTCCTTTCTAAATACCGCTGTTTTTGGGTTTCGACGTAGGTTCAGTTTCAGGTGATAATCCCTTATCGATTACTCTCGGTCGGCCGTGGCGAACTGCGAACCGCCCTCCCCCGCACTCTTAAAAGAGATAGCGGAAATGGGTGGGGTTTTTGTCTATAATGTAAGCTGTAGAAGAGAACAGCTAAGAACAGACCCGAGAGCGGTTAAGTCCGCCGTTCCAACCGCCGGTTCAGGGAGGGCATGGTGCGCAGTCGCCTGATAGCAGTTTTCATAGCCATCCTGGTCGTCGTCAGCGGCGCCGAGTGGTTTTTCGAGGAGATCGCCAGTTTCACCGACGGCGACCTGACCGCCCCGCCGGCGGTCCACTTCTCCCCCCAGGGCGAACTCCACGTGGCGTTCATCAATATCGCCCCCGTCCAGGAGCTGTGGCTGTACAACTATGACGGCGGCTGGAACTCGGAGCTTGTCGACGGCTCATATGCTTTCGATATCAGCACGATCGACTTCGGCTTCGACGACCAGGATCCGGCTGTGCCCATCCTGGTCGGCTACGACGAGACCTTCGGCTCCGCCAAGGCCTGGCAGTGGATAGACCCAAACTGGGAGACGGCGACCATTAACCTGCCGGGTACGGCGCCCACGGGCATCGATGTCAGCGTCGAGGAGTATCAGCGGGGGAACTACCTCCGTTTCGCCGCCCAGGTCTTCGATACCACCGAACAAGTCGTCTACCTCACCGAGTACGACAAGACCACGAGGACGATGACCTTGCAGGAGGTCGAATCCTACACCGCCACCACCGATTGGTCCCGGTCGGTTTACAACGATGTCGACGGCTTGAGCTACGTTCTCTACTCCAATATCAGCCTGTTCTTTGAAAGGGAGACCGAGTTCGGCAGCACCGGCAACAATCTCGACCCGGACATCCACTGCTACCGCGAGTTCGACGCCGCGGCCGGTTTCAACGAGCTCTTCGCGGCCTACTATGACGATGTCTATAGCTGGATCAAGGTCTACTCGGCCGACGCGGGCGATCCCGACCTCTGGTACGAGATGCCCGATATGGGGATGATGGGCTTCACCTTTCCAAACGCCCAAATCGCCATCGACGTGATCACCGTCAACGACATCGATTATCCCCAGGTGGTCTTCATCGCCGACGGCGGCGGCGGCAACGCCTTCTACCACGCCCGCTTCAACGGAGCCGAGTGGCTGATGACCCACCTGGGCGGTGCCGACGGCACAGTCAGCAACTACCTGGACTTCGAGCTCGATGAAAACGGGCATCCCTGGATCGTGCACTACCACGCCCAGGGCTCGATGGATGACACCATCAAGGTGATCTACTGCGACAACTTCCCGCCCGAGTTCTTCGGCCTGATCTACCCGACAAATAGCCAAACGGTTTACACGGGCCAGCCGACCTTCGAGTGGGAAGCCTCCCAGGACTTCGAGGACCCCCAGGTCAACTACGAGGTCTATATCGATCCCGAGGAGGCCTTCCCCGACCCGATCATTCTCGACGCCGGCGTGAATAACACCTATACACCCACCTCGGATGAAACCCTGCGCGACGGTGTCTATTACTGGAAGGTCCGCGCCGTGGACAGCGGCGGCGAGGACACCTACTCCAGCGACACCTGGCTCTTCGCCGTGGCCGCCGACGACTTCCCGGAGATCGAATCGGCCACCGCCGAGGACCAGAACGACGAGCAGGGCATCCAGGACCTCGACCGCGTTGTCTTCGTCTTCTCCGAGCAGGTCAACCCCGAGGTCATCGACGCCTCCAACATCGAGGACTACCTGCCGCTGCCCGACGGCCACACCTGGCTCGACGGCGACGGGCAGATCCATAACGCCACCTGGTCCCGGACCAATGTCACCGACGACACCCTGACCATCCGCCTCTCGACCTCGAACGGCGCCCCCACCGTGGCCGTGGGTGATGTGATCGACCTCTCCTCCGCCGCGGCGCAGTTCACCGATCTCACCTCCCAGCCCGTCAGCGGCAGCGTGATCATCGGTGGCAGCTTCGGTCCGGCCGGTCCGGAGTTCGACATCGCCTACGACTACATCGAAACCCTGGAGTACGGTCAGGACAACCGCATCGGCTGCGGCTTCGCCGGCGGCGCCGACGTGGCCTCCTGCGAGCTCTACTACTCCCAGGGCGGCTTCACCGATTGGAACGTCGTCGCCATGACCGAGGACACCGACGACTGGTACTACACCCTGCCCGCCGCCGAGGTGAAAATTGAGGGTCTGGTCTACGCCTTCCACGCCTTCGACTCCGGCGGCAACGAGTCCTGGTATCCCGAAGACTTCGCCACCGGCGGCCACCTCCACGCCAACACCCACGCCGACAGCTTCACTCCCGAGGGGCTGAGCTTCCCGCCCGGCGACGGCGTCGAGGACTACGTCCTGCTCTGCTGCCCCCTGGAGATGCCCGACGACCGCAACTCCCCCGACGAGCAGCTCGGTGATGACTTCGGCGGCGGCTACGATCCGGCCCGCTGGCGGATGTTCGGCTGGTACCCCGGCGCCGGCCAGTACGTGGAGTACGAGCCGGTCTCGGAGAACCTGACCCTGGAGCCCGGCCCCGGCTTCTGGATCATCGTCCGCGACGGCGCCTCGAGCATCGACCTCGAGGACTGCCGTTCCCTCAAGCCCGATCCGGCCGCCCCCTTCATGATTCCCTTGCAACCCGGCTGGAATCTGATCGGCAACCCCTATCCCTTCACCGTCTCCTGGGACGACTGCTACACTGACGATCCCGACAGCGTCACCCAACAGCCGATCACCTATTCCGACGGTTCCTACTCCTACGACCAGACCGAACTCGTCGGCGGTATGGGTTACTGGATCTACGCCGAGTTCGCCGACAACCTGTTCATCCCGGCCGTCGGCGTGGCTCCCACATCCGCCGGTGAAGAGCCCGCGGGCGTCCGTCCGGTTACCGACGCGACGACATCGCCGTCCTCCACCGGCGGCGGACTGCCGGCCCTGGAGGTCGTCGAAACCCGCGTCGTCCCGGCGTCGCCGGGCTCGCCGCCCCCTGCCGCCGCTACGGGCGCCGCCGACGGCTGGGGTGACCCGGACCGCTGGCGGATCACCTTCACCCTCACTCGGGACGAGGCCGCCGACGTGCATCACCTCCTCGGCGTCGATCCCGCCGCGAGCGACTACCACGACCTCCTGGAGTGCCGCGAAGCCCCGCCGCTGCCCGGCCTGCCCTCCCTGTGGTTCGAACACGACGACTGGCCCGCCCGGCGCGGCAGCTACGCCACCGATCTGCGCCGCCCCTATGAAACCGGCGCCGCCTGGGCCTTCTACTGCGCGGCCGAAGGCACGGCCGAGTTGAGTTGGCACTTGGAGAACGGCTGGCCCGAGGGTTTCGGCGCTTTGTTGGAGCTGCCCGACGGCCGCGTCGTCGATCTGCTCGCCGCCGGCCGGATCGCCCTGGACGAGAGCCTGCTGAGCAGCGGCCTGCCCCTGCGGGTATACGTGGGCACCGACGACTACCTGGGCGACGAGTTCGCCGCCCGCTCCTTCAGTCTGGCGCAGAGCTACCCCAACCCGGCCGACGGCCTGATCTGCATCGAGTACGAGCTCCCCGAGGCCGGACCCGTCGAGTTGGCCGTCTACGACCTGGCCGGCCGCCGCGTGGCCACCCTCCACTCCGGCGAGCAGACCGCCGGACGCCACACCGTCTCTTGGAACGCCGCCGAGGCGGCCCCCGGCGTCTATCTCTACCGGCTCAGCGCCGACGAGGGCTCGCTGACTCGTCGCCTGGTCGTCGACCGCTGATCATCCAGCCCGGTGAAGCGATGAATCAACGGCCCCCGCGGGGGCCGTTGGTTCTTTTCGATGGACGGCGGTTATCTTCGGTAGGGTCGGTTAGTCGTCGTGGTGCGTTTTCGTGTTTCAGGCCTGCTCAGCAGAATGACCACGCTCCAGATCAATCCGCCCAGGGCCTGGAGCTGGGGCGCCCGCAGGCCGAGAATCAACACCGGGTTGTCGTTTCGTAAAAAGCCCAGCACCAACCATAGCAATGCTAACAAGCCCACAATGACGGCGGAGAAGGCGCGGGGGTCGCCCAGGCGGCGGCGCAGGCGGGGCGGGAGCGCGAAGATCAACAGGCAGGCCGCCATGAAGTAGGCCTGGACGGGGTGGATGCGGAAGGCGGCCATGGTGCCGGGATTGAAGGCGTAGGCCGCCGGGCCGTACTCGGCGATGAAGGCGCTCGGAGTGTACATGCCCGGCTCCAGCGCCCAGGGGAGCTCGCTGGGGGTGCCGAAGGCCGTTCCGTCGACCAATGCTCCCAGCCAGACCACGGCCAGGGCGGCGGGAAGGGCGCGCAGGGCGGCGGCGACGAGCTCCCAGGGCTTTTCATCGTTCTTCGCGGCGCGACGCCACAGGGTGCCCAGGCCGGCGGCCAGACCGGGCCAGAAGGCCAACCCCTGATAGGTTATCATTCGCTGGACCGGCCCCAGACCCAGGTACTGGGGTAAAAAGATCAGGTACTCGACGAGGCGGGCGGCGGCCAGCCCCCAGAGCAGGGCCTCGAGGAAGCGGCGGTTCGCCGTCCGGCGCTCCAGGGGGGCGAAGTCGCGGAAAAGCCGCCAGGCCAGCAGCCCGGCGGCGATCAGGAACAGGTAGACCAGGCGGAGTCCGCCGCCGAAGATGGGCAGCCGGGGGTACACTACAGTCGGCCGCGCAGGGCCTCGATCTCCGCTGTCAACTCCCGCTTGCGGGTCTCCAGCTCGGCCTTTTCGGCGTCGATCTCGCCCTGCCTGGCCTGGAGGCCCTCGACGGTCTCGCCCTCGCGCAACTCGCCCGTATCCAGGCGCTCCTGGATCTCCCCGCGCTCATCGTTCAGATCCTCGGTGCGGTCGTCGATCTCGTCGCTCTCATCCTCGGCGCGGTCGATCAGCTCCTCGACGACGTCGGCCAGCAGCTCGCGGTGATCCTCGGCCAGCCAGTCGGGCACGGTGGTGATCGCGTCGAGTTCGGCCAGGGCGGCGTCGTAGTCCTTGCCGCGCTCGTAGGCGGCGGCCGTGGCGTAGCGCACGACGCCCCGGGGCTCGGGCGCGCTGTCGGCCAGGGCGGTCAGGGCCTCGGTGGCCAGCTCGGGGAGCTGGGCGTCGCGGCGGTCATTGAAGTGGGCCAGCACCAGGGCGGGCCAGGCGTACTCCTTGGGGCCGTCGCTGTCGATGGAGCGCCGGGCCAGGCTGACGGCCTCGTCTTGTTCGATATCCCGGATGACGTAGATGTGGGCCAGGTGTGCGTCGAGGACCGCGTCGGGGCCGTCGGGGGCGTCCAGGCCGTCCTCATAGACCTCGGCGGCCTCGCGGCGATCGCCCAGGGTCTCCCAGGCCAGTCCCCAATCGCGGTAGCAATCCACGCCGTAGCCGCGCTCGGCGGCGGCCTCGAAGGCGGCCAGGGCGTCGCGGTCACGCCCCTGGCCGACCAGGGCCAGGGCCAGGCGGTAGCGTGCTTCGGCGCGGTCCGGCTTGAGCTCGACGGCGTTGACGAGGTGGGTCTCGGCGCTGGCGTAGTTCTCCGCCGCCAGCTCCAGCTTGCCCAGTCCCAGGTTGGCGCCGTAGTGCTCGGGGTCGAAGCTCAGCGCTTCGGCGAACTTGTCGGCGGCGTTGCGGTCCTGGCCTCCCTCCAGGTACTCCATCCCGTGGGTGTAATGGACCTCGGCGATGCCTCGGTCGATGAGCGGGTGATCCTCGATGAAGCGTCGGGCGTTCTCCATCTCGCGCAGGGCCTGGGAGTAGCGCCTGTCCTTGAGCAGCACCAGACCGAGCTCGACCTGGGCGGCCACTTGGCGCTCCATGGTGCGGCCCTTTTCCTTCTCGATCAGGGCGATCAGGTCCTCGACCTGGGGCTGGAGGTTGTCCAGATTGGCCTCGAGGAGCACGTCGCCGTCGGGGGGCAGCAGCTCGCGGGCCTCGGCCAGGGCCGTCTTGGCCTGCTCGGCCAGGCGTATAGCCTGCTCACCGTTGTTGTAACCCGAGCGCAGCCGCTCGATTTTGGCCCGCACCAGCTCGGCCTCGTCGTCGATGCTGGCGTCGTCGGGTATCTCCGGCTCGGCGAAGAGCTGGCTCATCAGGCCGAAGTAGTTCATCGCCGAGTAGAAGTGGACCTCGGCCAGTTTGATTTGGGCCGTGGTGATCTGCCAGCCGGCGATTTGCTCCAGATTGGCCACCTCCTGCTCGTAGAGCAGGGCCGGGTCGTCCTCGTCGGGTCCGGGCTCGTCGAAGGGCGGCGGGTTGTCCCGGGCCGTTTCGATGGCCTGTTCGACCCGATCGTGGCCGTTCTGGACGGCCTGGACGTCGCGCTCGACGAGCTTGAGCTTGTCCAGAGCGGCGTCGTGCTCGCCCTGGGCACGCAGGGCGGCGGCTTCGTACAGGGCCAGGTTGAGGGCGTCGATCTGCTCGCTGGCCTGGTAGACCAGGCGGCGGGCCTGCTCAAGGGCGTCGGCCCGCGCCGATCCCGGCGAGAGGAGCAGGACTAACAACACGGGGAGCAACAGGAGACGTTTCTTCATGGTTGCGGCACCATCCTGGCGGGCTCGACTACTGGGTGGGGGGGGAACGCGCGAAGCCCCATAAAGATAATCCAACAAACGCCCGATGACAACCACCGCGTCGGGACGGCCCGGGCTATGAGACGTAGAGTGGGGCGTGTCGACTGGGGCATCCCCATGGTTCAACCTGGCTCAATCACTCGTGACCGGCAATGATGTGTGAGCGTGAGCACCTGCTACCCGGCGAGGAGATTGCGTACTTCATCGACGCTGTCTTCGGCGGCGACGCTCACCTGGCGTCCGTCGGCCAGGCGCTTGAGGTCGACGGTCCCGGCGGCGGCCTCCTCGGGTCCGATCAGGGCCACCAGGGGGATGTTCAGGCGGTCGGCGTACTTGAACTGCTTGCCGAGCTTGGCCTCCTCGAGGTAGACCTCGGTGTCGATCCCGGCGCGGCGCAGCTCGGCGGCCAGGCGCAGCGAGGCTGAGCGGGTCTCGGGGCCGAAGTCGGCCACCAGCACCCGGGTGCGGCTGGGCCGCTCGGTGATCATCCCCAGTTGCTCCATGGCGGCGAAGATGCGGTCGATACCGATGGTGGTGCCCGTGGCGGGGAGGTCGCGTTTAGCGAAGCGCCCCACCAGGCCGTCATAGCGACCGCCGCCGGTCAGCGAGCCGATGTGGGGCTTGGCCGGCAGAACGCTTTCGAAAATCGGCCCGGTGTAGTAGTCCAGGCCCCGGGCCAGCCAGGGGGTGAAGGACCACCGCTCGTCGGGGACGCCCAGGGCCTCCAGGGCCGCGAAGAGGGCCGCGAGCTCGTCGAGGGCCGGGCGCAGCTCGGCGGCGTAGCGGCCCAGAGCGGCCAGCTTCTCGGCGGCGGCGGCGCCACCGGCGGCTTCACCCAGATCGAAGAGGCGCAGCAAACGATGGACGGCCTCGGCGGGGACCCGCTCGCGGTCGAACTCGGCCTCGACACCGTCGCGACCGACCTTGTCGTACTTGTCCAGGCAGCGGCAGACCTTGGCCAGCTCCGTCTGTGGATCCAGCCCGGCCCAAGCGGTCAGGGCGCTCAGCAGGCGGCGGTCGTTGACCAGGATGACGAAGCGGCGCTGGTCCGACCCGAAGCCCAGATCGGCCAGCACTCCGGCGGTCAGGGCGATGATCTCGGCGTCGGCCAGCGTCGAGTCCACCCCGACGATGTCGGCGTCGCACTGCACGAACTCGCGGAAGCGGCCCTGGCGCAGTTGGGGGCGGTCGGCCCGCCAGACCGGCTGGATCTGATAGCGCCGGAAGGGCAGGGGAAGCTGGTCCGGGTACTGGGCCACCACCCGGGCCAGGGGCACGGTCAGATCGTAGTGCAGGGCCAGCTCGTCGCCGCCCTTGTAGGCCAGGTTGTAGATCAGCTTGTCGGCCTCACCGCCGGACTTGCCGGTGAGGATCTCCAGGTACTCGAAGGCCGGGGTCTGCAGAGGGGCGAAGCCGTAGCGGTGGAAGGCCCCGCGGATGGTCTCGAGGATATCCTCGCGCGGGATCATCGCGGCGGGCAGGAAGTCCCGGGTGCCCTTGAAGATGCGGGGGGTGATGCGCTGGGGTGTCTGGCTCATGGCTGGGGTGGGTTGGGGGCGGACGGGCGGGCGTGTTGACCCCGGGGCGTCCGGACCGCTAGAATGAGGAGTGGAATGATGACGGAGTCGGGTTGCAGTCTTCAGTTGACGGCATCGGTTGTTATCGCAACCGGCGGCTGCTGGACGGCCGGCGATCCTTCCTCCGGCCTCTTCCAGCCGCTTTCCATCCGAAGCCTTCGTCCAGTTGCGACGGGACCGATACTGATCAACGCCGGCTCGTCGACGTGGACACCTCGTGAACGGGACTTCCAGGTCAACCAACCCGCTTGGAGTGACTATGAACGATCCGCGTCAACGCGGCGGCTGCCTGACCGCTTGGCTTGTGCTGGTCATCCTGGCCGGCGCCTTCACCGCGACGATGAACTTCTTCCTCTCCGACACCTCGGCGGAGTGGGCCGGCCACGTCGACTTCTCCG
The DNA here is from genome assembly GCA_014728185.1 of Candidatus Coatesiibacteriota bacterium. Lineage (GTDB taxonomy): Bacteria > RBG-13-66-14 > RBG-13-66-14 > RBG-13-66-14 > RBG-13-66-14 > WJMB01. The sequence continues at coordinate 4,021 of WJMB01000075.1, read as the reverse complement.
ATATCTGGATCTTCGTCGCCTGGGGTCTGATCGGCTTGAGCCAACTGATCGGCGGCGTTGCGCTGATGCTCTGGAAGCGCTGGGGCTTCTGGCTGATCTGCGCCGGCGCCCTGGGCAATCTGGGCATCCAGCTCTACCTGGAGTACCCGGTCTACTTCCTGCTCTGGGTCTTCATCGGGCCGTTGCTGCTCTTCCTGTTGATGCGCCCCCAGTGGGATGATTTTACCTAGCCGGTGATCCCGGGGCTGCCTCCGGAGGCTCTAAGCGCGCCAGGGGCAGCAGGTCGCCCAGGAGCTGGCGCAGGTTCTTGAAGGCCCGTTGGCGTCCGGCGATACGCAGCGCCGGGATCAGCACCCGGTCGCCGACCTCGTCGGTCAGGTCTTCCTCCTCAAGATGATACACGGCGCGGAAGCGCAGGCGGCGGTTCGGCTCGGTCGGGCCGCCGCCGCTTTCTTCGATGAGCTCCTGCTCGAAGGTTCCCAACTGCAGATAGCCCGGCGGCTCCACCGAGAGCAGCACCAGCCCCGGTGGTTGACGCGAGAGCCGAGGTGTGATCAGCTCGTACTCGATCTCGAGGCGATCCTCCCGACGCAGCGCTTGGTCGAAATGCAGCGTGTGGGCCAGGGTATGGTAGCTCTCCCGGGGCAGGTCCTCCCAGATGGATTCCAGGCGACCCTCGAGCTCCTCGCGGAGGCGGTCGGCCTCGTAGACCCCGCCGATGGAGCGCAGCGGGCCTGTCTCGGCCCAGGCGGCGGCGACGTCGCCGGAGCGCAGGAAGCCCCAGGCCCGGTAGTGGCGGATGGTGCGCTCCAGGCCCTGGGGCAGGATGCCCAGCTCGACCAGGTCCAGCCCCGGTGGCAGCAGTGAGTCGGGATGGTCCAGCAGGCGGGGGTCCTCGGAGAGCCGCTTCTCGATGGCCACCAGGATGCGCCGCCGCAGGCTGTCCAGGCGGTCGTGGATGTAATCGGGCAGCCAGTTGTCGTTGATCAGGATCCAGCGCGGCCGGCAGAAGAGGTAGACCGCGGTGTCGAGATCGTCGTTGCGCAGCGCACGCTCGGCTTCGTCGACGTCGAGCATCGCCCTGCAGGTGCGCAGGCCGTTCTCGACGGATTCGGCCAGCTCCGGATCGCTCACCCGCTCGTAGAGCTCGATGGCCTCCTCGTAACGACCCAGGTCCTTGGCCTCCTCGGCCCGGGCGAAGACCTCCGAGGTCGAGTCCCTGGTGCAGGCGACAAGGGTACAGGCTAGCAGTGTCGCCATAGTCGCGGCGATGATCCAGGACATGCGGGGCTGGATTGAACGTTCATCCATGTACACCAGTCTAGCATATCCGGGCGCTCCGGTGCGCCCGTCGCATCGCCGCGGTCGGCTTCTCGTATACACGCGGGGATACCAAGATGGCTCGGGGGCACCCCGGCGCAATGTAGGGAACGTCGCAACCTGTTGCTTGGCGGACTGACGGCGGGGCCTGGCGCTCAGCGGAGCGAACCGGACCCGCGTCAATGCTTCAGCGGGCAGCCGAGGGCCGGGGTAACCGGAGGGCTGTCGTTACCGCTGGACAAGCCACCGTCGGCTATCGCTTTGTTTCGCTCCTGCATCAGTTGGACGCCGGATCGAGTTGACGGAGCATTGTTATCAGCAAGCACACTTCACAGCAGCGGTTGCCGGTCATCGCGGATGCTGTTCCAGTCTGCCGTGCTGAGCCCACTAATAACGGATACCGTGTTGGCCAATATGGTGGCTTCTGACAGCTGCTACAAGTGAAGAACTCCTGTTGCGTGCCTTGCTGATGGTGACAGTTGGACGAAGCGCTTGGATGATTACAGAGCTAAACCGAGTCACAGGCTGCTTTTAGCCAGGTCATCACTAGTTGAAGCTGCCGGACCAACCGGCTGGTTCGTCCCTCCCGGCTGTTCATGGCACGAAGTAAGAGGACAAATCCAGCGCCACACATCAACAACCTGGATACGCCGGCAAATCGAGCCGGAATGCATTGGTGACCGTATGCCCCGCTCGGGCTGGGCTGAATTGCCATCTGCCGATAAGACCCGTGCAGCGGCAGATGTGCCTGTTTCTTAATCAGCAACCTAAAATGGCGGCGAAAGCGGTATGCTTGGAGGATAGCCTACCCTGCTGAACAGCGAGTATACAGCGCCCATTCAGTTGCCGCTCGACTCATCACTGATTTATTATCAAGCACGAATATTGCGCGCATAGTGGTGTCGGAGTCAATGTCGGAGGCGCCCGAACAGCGGATGCCAGCTCGGTGAACCTTGCAAGATCGGACCGTATTTGGTCCGAACAAGTCCCTTGATGCCAATCGGGCTTTTGCGGAGCGCAATCAGAGGAGTATCTGCTCGCTGAACTGCAATTTCTCCGCTCTTTCTTCGCCCATTTTGTACCGAACACTTACCATGCTGCGATGTATTATTCCACAGGATTAAAAGCAGAGTCCGGTTCAAATGTGCGTGAAACTCCCAAAGATCAACTCTACTAAAAAGCCCGCGCGTGGCACACTGCCGCGGCGGGGTTTTCACATTGCCGGTTAATGGGCTTGTATTGACGGGGCGGGATTGTCGGCGTGGATACGGTGTTCACGCCCCGGCGGATTCCGCTCAGTCCCGACGATCCCCGGCTCTGCTCCAGAGTTCCTGGAAGCTCAGGCCGTCCAGGGTTTGCCGGGCCTCGGTTGATTCCAACTCCCGCGAGCCCTCGAGCCGGGACAGGGTCCCCTCCAGTCCTCCGCAGGCCACGGTTCCGCTGCGATGGTAGTCCCTCTTGGGTCGGTAGCGGGGGTGGGGCGTGCAGGTCCGGGTAAAGGCGCTCAGCGGCGAAGCGCCGACGTGGAGCAGGAAGCCGAAGGCGCCCTCGAGGAGCCGGACGCGTTGCCGTCCACCGCCGTTGCGGCGCTCGCCTCGCTTTTTCGCGGTATGCCCCATCGGCTCGTGCTCCCGGATCGAGTAGTGTTCCGTATCACAGTGTAGTTAACCGGATGCGCCTTCCACAAAGTTTGTATTGTAGGACCGCACTTTCACCTTGTCAACCGTCAGTCTGCAAGATGAAGCCGCGCTGTCGCATCTTGATAGGGTATCGTTATTTGCCGCCGATGAAAGCCTCTGGTATGCTCGCTGTTCCGCCCGCGTCGGCAAGGCGTCGAGGTGAGGTTTGATGATGGCTGATAGCGGAATCCATCGAGCCATGCCGCCGCTGACCTGGCCGGACTCACCCGCCGCCGATCGCTTCATTTTCAAAGCAATCCTGTCACGAGGAACAACCCCTTGTCACGATTCAACCGCCTGCTAGCCGAGCTGCGCCCCTGGCGCGAGTTCCGCCCCCCGGCCAAGAAGATCCTGGCCGGGGTGCTGCTGGCCTCGGTGGGGATGGGGATGTTCCGCATCATCTTCAACCTCTACCTGCAGGAGCTGGGCTACGCCGAGGGGGTGGCCGGGGAGATCCTCTCGGCGCGCTCGCTGGGAATGGCACTCTTCGCCCTGCCCGCTGGACTGCTCTCCGACCTGCTGGGTCGGCGGCGGATGATGATCGGCGGGGTCTTCCTGGCGGCGGCGGCTCTGGTCGGCCGGGCGGTCTTCGTCACCCCGGGGGCGATGTGGCTCTTCGCCCTGCTGGGCGGCGCCTGCTCCAGCGCTTACATGATCTCGCTCCAGCCGGCGCTGCGCGAGAACTCGGGGGAGCGGGAGCGCAACCACCTCTTCTCCGGCGGCTTCGTGGTGATGCTGCTGGGCTCGATGGCCGGCAGCCTGCTGGGCGGCTTCCTGCCCGATGTCTACGCCTGGCTGGGCCTGGCCGGGAACCCCGCCGCCGCCCTGCGCCTGACCCTGCTCACCGGGGCGGGATTGTCGCTGCTGGGATTGATACCCCTGCTGCTCTGGCGGGCCCCACCGCCGCGCCGCGGCGGCGCCTGGGAGCGCTTCAAGCGCTCGCTCAAGGTGCTGGCGCGGCCCGAGGTGCGCCGCCTGGTCTTCCGCTTCGGCCTGGTCGAGCTGCTGATCGGCTGCGGCGC
>WJMB01000074.1 GCA_014728185.1 Candidatus Coatesiibacteriota bacterium | reverse complement strand
GTCAACAGCACCGTTCCGTTGCCCGGCATCTCGACGAAGCCGTACTTGCGCTTGGCCTCGGAGAGACAGACCTGGACGTTGGAGGGCGGCTTGATGTCCAGGTGCCGGAAGCAGCGGCAGACGTCCTCGTGGATGATCGGTTCGCGCCCCAGCTCGCGGTTGAGGTAGTAGATGAACAGGGCGCAGCGCTGGTAGTTGCTCCGGGTCTGGACGCCGTCGATCCAGTCCCTCAGGGGCGGGGTTTCGCCGCTTCCCTCCAGCTCCAGGGGCGGCAGGTCGTGGGGGCGCGGTCGCAGGCGGGGCCGGCCGCGTCGGCGCCGGATGTCGGGATGACCCTTCAGCAGATCCTTGAAGCGCTTGATCTGCTCCTCGACGAACTCGCGGGGTCCATCGGCCCGCAGGGTGCGGGTGGAGAGGTCGATTTCCACGGAGACATTATTATCGAGTGATTGGCGCGTTTGGACATGGTGACCCATAGGCACCTCCCGGGTTTGGCGTTGATTGTAGTCAGAGCAGCCATTCGAGCATCAGCATTCCCAGGCCGAGATAGATCGTCAGGCCGATCATATCGTTGGCCGTGGTGATAAAGGGTCCGGAGGCCACGGCGGGGTCCACTCCGATGCGCTTGAAGAGCAGCGGCATGTAGGTTCCCACCACCGTGGCGACCATGATGGCGCCGATCATCGCCAGGCCGACGACCAGGCCCAGCATCGGCTGCCCGACGATGGCCCAGGCTGCCAGGCCGACGATCAGGCCGCTGAAAGCGCCCAGCAGCAGGCCCACGCGCAGCTCGCGCAGGGCGGTGCGCAGGATGTTGCGTGGCTCGGCGCGCCCCAGGGCCAGGTTGCGCACTACAACGGTTGAGGACTGCAGGCCGGCGTTGCCGCCCATGGCCGTGATCACGGGGATAAAGCTGGCCAGGGCGATGACCTGCTCCAGGGCGTAGCTGAACAGGCCGATGATCGTCCCGGAGAGCAGGGCTCCGCCCAGGCAGATCAGCAGCCAGGGCAGGCGCAGCCGCACGACGCTGAAGGCGCTTTTGACCTCCAACTCCTCATCCGAGGTGGCCGCCATCTTGAAGATGTCCTCGGTGGCCTCCTCGCGCAGCACATCCAGGACGTCGTCGACGGTTATCTCGCCCAGCAGCAGGCCGTCGGAGTCGGTGACCGGCACGGCCAGCAGGTCGTAGCGCTGGAAGAGGGCGGCCAGTTCCTCCTGATCCAGCTCCGGTCGCACCGCCGGGTAATCCTCCTCGCCGAGTCGCGCCACGGGCGTGTTGCGCGGCGCCGAGGCCAGGCGCTCCATGTGGACAACGCCGCAGAGCCGGGCCTGGGGATCGGTCAGGTAGAGGTTGGTGTGTTGCTCCTCGCCGATGCTCCGCTGGATCTGATCCTGAGCCCGGCCGACGTCGAGGTCGACATCGACGGAAACGAAGTCCAGACTCATCCGGCCGCCGGCGGTGTCCTCGGGGTAGGCCAGCAGCTCGTCGATTTCGGCGGCGGAGTCTTTGGGCATGGCCCTGAGAATGGCCCGGCGCGGGTCCTCCTCGAGATCGTCGAGAAGGTCGGCGGCCTCGTCGGCGGGCAGCACCGCCAGGGCCCGGGCGGCCAGCCGGTGGTCGGCGCGGTCGAAGAAGTCGCGGGAGTAGTGCTCGGCCAGCTCGCCGAGGAGCTCGCCGACGGCCTCGGTGGGCCAGAGCTCGATGAGCCGCTCCTGGTCATCCGCGCCCAGATGGGCGAAGGCCTTGGCCAGATCAGCGGTGTGCTCGGCTTCGACCAGCCCGACCAGGCGGCGTCGATCGCCGTCACGGGCGCAGGCCGACAGGGTTCCGCGCCGGGTCTCTTCAATGTTGTTTTGTTCTGGATTCGTCAAGTCCCGTCCCGTGGGTGGCGCTCGATGAGAGCAGTCAATTTGACACCGCTAGATGATACAACTCGCCGTTTCACGGCGTCAAGACGGGCATTTGTTGACCCGCCGCACGGTGGGTGGTAGGATTCACATGAGCGAATCAGCCTTCGCCCCGGGGTGGATTGAACTCTCCGGCGGAGCCCTCCCAGCCTGGTTCGGGTCGACGACTCCAATCAAGCCTGCGACGGGCGTCGCGATAAGTCAATTACAATAGTCACTGTGGGCTTTGCTGCTCCCGAGAGGCGATGACGACGCGGATCGTCCGGGCTGTATCCGGGACGGCTTACAACAGGCTCCCGGATCAAGCAAGGGCGACGTGTAAAGGCTTTCCAGCAGGGAGGGCTGAAAGGAAAACCGCAACCGGCATCTCAAACTGCTATCTCAATGCATGAACCCTTGCCCGCTCACCGCCATTTGATAGTGCTTCTTGGGATTATGAACCCGGTTCGGACCTGATCGTAATTGTAACCTGTTGATAATAGAGGTGATGATCATTGGATGCCTGTCACAAGACGGGCAGTCAACAGGTGACGACCAATACGGACCCGTTCTTTAGCTGACCCAGATATCAGCACACTTGTATGTGTCCTGGAAGCAGGCTGCCACTAGCTCCTAAGTGCCTTAACAACAAGCAGCAAGGGCTTACATGCTGAACGCCTGAATTACGATGGAGTATGTCCGGGTGGGGAAGTTACGACCCAGCAAGACGCTCCCGATCAGCCTGGTTTGGTCCGATCAGGTTACATGATGCCCCCCTTAAACAGTTAACCATCAGCGCCACAGCCTCTCCCCGGGCAGTGCGGTCAATTGAGCCATCGAGCAAAACCAGGAACCAAATAGTGATATCTGATTGCCAAGCCGCCAGTGTTTTCGTCCCCACTCCCTTAATGATTGTTGGTTTGTAAACGTATCTGATGCCCCTGGTTTCATGTCCTTGGCCCGCTTCGCCCGACGGCCCCTCGATCAATACGCGCTGACGGCGGTCCGATTCCCCCGGTTTGTAGAACCCCGCGGCCCGGGCAATCTACACGCGGCCGAGCGGAACCGGGAACCTTTCATCCATTGCTTAACCCTTGTTTGGAACCGAACACCAACCGACATGTCCCGTTGAACAGCTACCAGCAGCTTAAAGCAGCTTAAAGCAGCGTAAAGCAGCTTAAAGGAGCTTTTTATGAAATGGCCCAAGACCAAGACCATCTGGATCATCGCCGGCATCCTCGTCGCGCTGATCGTCCTGGTGGTCTCGCTGAGCGACTTCTTCATCGACATCCTCTGGTACGAGTCCGAGGGTTTCTCCGATGTCTTCTGGATCCGCATCAAGGCCGCGGTATTCTTCGGTCTGATGGTCTTCGGCGGCTACCTGCTGGTGGTCGGGCTCAATGTCTTCCTGGGCCACATGATCAGCCGCAAACGGCAGCAGGTCGTCTCCGAGGACGCCGTTAGCCTGCCCAGCATGGGCGACAAGCTGAAGAAGAGGCTCATCTGGATTCTCCTGGGGGTGGCGGCCGTCTTCGCCATCTACCGAGGTGTCACGGCGGGCTCGAGCTGGCAGACCTTTCAGAAGTTCGTTCACGCCACCTCTTTTGGCAGCGCCGATCCCATTTTCGCCAACGACATCTCCCACTACGTCTTCAGCCTGCCCTTCTACCGCCTGATGTACGAGATCCTCTTCGGGGCGCTCTTCGTCTCCCTGCTGATCACCGCGGCGCTGTACCTGATGCGCCGGATGGTCTGGGTCTCCCGGGAGGGTTTCAAGTCCGATGAGGAAGGCACCCGCCGCCTGCGTCGCCGGGGCTCGCTGAAGCTGCACGCCCCGCTTTCGGTCAAGGGCCACATCTTCGCGCTGGTCGGCGCGATGTTCGGCCTGCGCGCCTGGGGTTACTACCTGGACAAGTTCGACATCCTCTACTCGACGCGGGGCGGCGTCTTCGGCGCCAGCTACACCGACGTCCACGCCAGCCTGCCGATGTACAACTTCCTCTTCTGGCTGACCCTGGCCTTCGGCGTGGCCTTCATCGTGCTGACCTGGCTGCGCAGCAACAACTTCCGTCTGATCCTGATCATCTTCGCCGCCTTCATCGCCCTGCCTTTGATTCTGCTGGGCGTGGTCCCCTGGGCTGTCCAGACCTTCGAGGTCGATCCCAACGAGTTCCAGTCCGAAAAGCCCTACCTGGAGTACAACATCGCCGGCACCCAGGAGGCCTACGGTCTGCATAACGTGCAGATCATGGCCTTCAACGAGCAGGGTCGCCTGATGGAGGTCTCCGAGGAGGAGATCACCGGCCTGGCCGAGGCGGCCCCCGGGGTCGCCTTGGAGAGCGAGGAGATCGGCTCGGGCGGCGCCGTACTGACCCGCGCCGACATCGAGGCCAACGAGGCCACCATCCGCAACATCCGGCTGTGGGACTGGGTGCCGCTCAACGATTACTTCACCCAGACCCAGAGCTTCCGCAGCTACTACGAGTTCCTGGAGACAGACATCGACCGTTACTACATCGACGGTCAGCAGACAACGATGACCCTCTCCCTGCGCGAACTCAACGTCGACAAGCTGCCCCAGCAGGCCGACACCTGGCAGAACCGCCACCTGGGTTACACTCACGGTTACGGCGCCGTGGCCAACCCGGTCAACCAGGTGGCGGCCAACGGCCAGCCCGTACTGCTGTTGCGTGACATCCCGGTCAGCATCGACAAACTGGACATCGAGCTGCGCCAGCCGCGCATCTACTTCGGCGAGGGCAACATGAAGTACGCCTTCTGCCCCACCACCGCCGACGAGATCGACTACCCCAAAGGTACCACCAACGCCCTCTACGACTACGACGGCGACGGCGGCATACCCGTGGGCGGCTTCTGGCGGCGCCTGCTGATGAGTATCTACGTCGCTGATCTGGACGTGTTGCTTTCCGACTACATCCAGGACGAGAGCCGCTTCCTCATCCGCCGCGACATCTCCCAGCGCGTCGCCGAGGTGGCGCCCTATCTCTCCCTGGATTCGGACCCCTATCCGGTGCTCACCGACGACGGCATCTACTGGATCGTCGACTGCTACACCACCACCGGCCTCTACCCTTACTCCGAGCCGATGCTCCAGGGGGTCAACTACATCCGCAACTCGGTCAAGGTTGTCGTCAGCGCCTACACCGGACAGATGGACTTCTACATCGCCGACTTCGATCCGATCATCGAGACCTGGTCGGCGGTCTTCCCCGGGATGTACCACACCCTGGACGAGATGCCCGACGAGCTGCGCGCCCACATCCGCTATCCCAACAAGCTCTTCGCCGTGCAGTCCGTGGTCTACTCGACCTACCACATGGCCGATCCCCTGGTGTTCTACAACAAGAGCGACGCCTGGGTCATTCCCGACCGCGAGGAGGGACGGCTCTTCAACGCCTACTACATGACGATGAAGCTGCCTCGCCAGGACTCCGAGGAGTTCCTGCTGATCACACCCTTCGTGCCCCGCGGCGAGAACAAGAACAACATGGTCGGCTGGATGTGCGCCCGCTGCGACGAGCCCAACTACGGCGAGCTGGTCCTCTACACCTTCCCGGCCACCCGCCTGGTCTATGGTCCCCAGCAGGTCTCCAGCCTGATCAACCAGAACCAGGACTACTCCAAACTACAGTCCCTGCTCAGCGCCGGTTCATCGACCCTGGAGGAGGGTCGCATCGTCGTGCTGCCCATCGAGGATTCGGTGCTCTACGTCCGACCCCTCTACCTGCGCAGCCAGCAGGAGTCCATCCCCCAGTTGACCCTGGTGGTGGTGGCCCACGGTGACCGCATCGCCATGTATCCGGCTCAGGGAGATCCCCAGGACCGGATGGACCTGAGCCTCGATCGGACCCTGGACATCCTCTTCCCGCCCGAGGAGCCAACAGCCGAGGGCGAGGGTGAGGGCGAGAGCGAAGCCGAGGGCGTCGAGGCCGCCGAGATCGCCGAGGCCCTGGAGGACGAGGGCCTGACCCCCGTCGCGGGCGTTGAGCTGCCCCCGGAGGTCAACGAGGTGGTCTACGGGCTGGCCGACGCCTGGAACTCGGCCATGGAGGCCCGCAACGACGGCGACTGGGAGGCCGAAGGCCGCTACATGGCCGAGGTCGAGCGCCGCATCGATGAACTGGAGGACCTGCTGGGTCGATAATTGGAACCCGGCATCCGTTAACGAGCGTTGAAGATGGGGGCGGGTCGTTGCTCCGCGCCGCGGCCCACCCCATCCACCAAGTTAGCCGAGACACGGCTGAAGACAGCCGCCGGACCCGTTCCGCAACCCGGCTCAACGCCCAGGCGTTCACAGACCGGGGCCTTCCCTGTGAGCGTAGTGTTCGCAGTGAGCGCCCGCCTGGATCGTTACCGCACATGGCTTGCCGAGATTGGACACGCCGCCGCGCACCTGACTGCCGCACGGCATGGCGCAAGCAATACTCACTGGAAGTCGGCGGGATAGGTGCCAGGTAATTGGATCACGTGGCGAGACGAGACGTCCGGCTCACCTAAACCGCCCCATGCATTGTTTAGCGGCAACTGTCACCGGCGCATCTCCAAAGCATCAAGAGGATTCGAAGGATGACCCACCGCGCAGTCATCGCCTGCCTGCTGACTCTGCTGGCCGCCCTCCCGGCCGCCGGTGAGACCCTGGACACCGGGTCCTTCAGCGACTCAGGCGGCGCCGTCGGCCGCCGGAGCGACGGCGGGGTCGTGCTGGTCGGGGCCTCCGAGGGCGCCTGGGTCGCCTACGAGCTGACCCCGCCGCCCTGGGCCGTCAGCTTCAGTCTGGCCCTGGACTGGTGGCTGGTGCGTCCCGGCGACGGCTGCGCCCTCTACGTCTATGACCACGCCGCCACCGGACCCGACGAGATCTACGGCCATCCCGACCTCGATCACCACTGGCGGCTCTGGCAGGTCTCGCGTCACCTGGGGCGCTTCGCCAGCTCCAACCCCCGCTTCCTGCTCCTCGACGGCGGCAACCCCGGCGGTCTGCGGCCCCGGGGTCCCGAGGGACGTCTGCGCGTCCTGGTGCGCGTCGACGGCGGTGTGCCCCTGTTCACCGACGAGCTGGCCGTCCTCGAACAGCTCACCGTCGTCTACTCGGACCGCGACGAGCTCTGGCGACCCACCTCGCCGGACTGGAGTGATCTCTACCTCGACGCCGACGCGCCGGCCCTGGACTACGAAAAAGACCTCCTCGTCGCCGAGGGGCGCGGTCGGGCTCCCCTCGAGTATCGGGACAGCGCCCGGGGCCGCCTGATGGCCGAACGCGCCGCCCTGCTCAACGCCCTGCAGAACGCCGTGGTGGCCTTCAACGAGCAGGTTGCCATCCAGCTCGATCCCAACGAGCTGCCCGGCTACCGCATCCTGGAGAGCCGGGAGCTCGGCGACGGTTTTTGGAACGTCCGCGTCGGAATCCCCCTGAACGGCCCCGGCGGTCTGGCCGAGCACCTGGGCTACCACCGCATCCTGCCCAAGTCCGGAGATTGACCGGCCATGTCTAATCATCAATCATCAGCGCTTGCCGCCCGACCAAGTGCCAATCCTATCAACAGTCGGGTAAGCGGCGGCGACAAGGGCCTGCTCCATGCCGGATATATCAAGACGCCGACTTGCTTCGATATCCACCAGTATCCACCCTAACTATGGGTACATCAATACCGTACAACAGTACCAAGAAGCAAGCGCGTTACTGCAATCGGGATCAAATCGCGGAAGACCCAGACGGTGAGTGAGGGCTCGGTGAATCAGCCGCCACAGCCTGATTCGATTCGAACACGTTCGCTGATCCCCTTTTCAGTTTCTTGTATTGAAAGAATCTATTGCAAGAAGCGTGCCATTTGCCGCTTCAGGTTCGGATCGGCTTGAGCCAACCGACGACACCTGGCCCCCCCCCGCAACCTGGCGGGATGCTCCACCTTTGGTAACCCTCGACCCCATCCAGGCGGGGTGATCGGTAACACCGGCGGAAGTGGACCCGGGCGAAACGGCCCCCGGCTCCGACCTCCCCTCCAGCGTCAGTGACACGGCGGCGTTGGCACGTTTCTTGCGGAACCCGACCCGCCCTGGACGACGGACGCCCGTCATTGCGCAAGAAACGTGCCAACGCCGCCCCGGGCCGGCGGTCCCGCCTGTCGAGGTTTTCGCCCGGGTCCGGCGGCGGGAGCCGCGCGAGGAATCCGGGACTGACCGGCATAACAACCCACCCCGATGGGAGAGACAGCCTTGAGCAATCAGGTGAGTTCGGACAAGCCCGTGGTGGCCCTGATGGCCGGCGGCAGCGGTCAGCGTTTCTGGCCCCTGTCCAAGAAGACCCATCCCAAGCAGTTGCTGCGCTTCGGCGGCGAGGAGAGCCTGCTGCGCGCCGCCTTCAAGCGCGCCCTGCTATTGACCAGCCTGGAGCGCATCCTGTTGGTCACCCGCCAGGACCTCTACGAGGTCCTCTCTCCGGAGCTGCCCGAGCTGCCCCGGGAGAACTATCTGTTGGAGCCCAAGGGCGCCAACACGGGTCCCTGCGTGGCCTTCGCGGCGATGACCGCCGCCCGACGCTTCGGCGATCCGGTGATGATCATGCTGCCCGCCGATCAGCGCATCGTCGACCGCGACGGCTTCGCCGCGGTGATGCTCGACGCTGCCCGGTTGGCCGCCGCCCGCGAGCTGTTGGTGGTGCTGGGCATCGAGCCCACCCGCCCCGAGACCCAGTACGGTTATATCAAAACCACCGGCGAGCCCTGCCCGGAAAGCGACGTCGAGTGCCACCCCGTCGAGCGCTTCACCGAGAAACCCAACTTCACCCGAGCGGTGGGCTTCGCCGAGACCCCGGGCTACTACTGGAATTCGGGGATGTTCGTCTGGCGCGCCTCGACGATCCTGGCTGCCCTCGAGGAGCATTCTCCCGGCGTCTACTGGCCCCTGGAGTCCCTGGCCCATTCCGATGCGGAAGAGCCCACCGCCGAAACGATCGCCCAGTGCTACTCGACGGTGCGCTCGATCTCCATCGACTACGCCGTGATGGAGAACGCCGATAATGTGGTGATGGTCCCGGCGGCCTTCGGCTGGGACGACCTGGGCCAGTGGACGAGCCTGCGCCGCGTCTTCCCCGCCGACCAGACCGGCAACACCATCGTCAACACAGCCGAGGCGCCGCCGCCCTACCTGATCGACAGCAAGGACAACCTGGTTTATAATGCCACGGATCAGCAACTGGTCCTGATCGATCAGCAGGAGATGGTCTTCGTGCTGGCCGACTCCACGGTGATGATCCTGCCGGCCTCG
>WJMB01000073.1 GCA_014728185.1 Candidatus Coatesiibacteriota bacterium | reverse complement strand
TCCAGGGCCCCTCAGCGACGATCAAGAGCCACCACAACGTCGGCGGCCTGCCGGAAAAGATGGACCTGGAGCTCGTCGAGCCGCTGCGCGAGCTGTTCAAGGACGAGGTCCGGGCGGTGGGGCGCGAGCTGGGGATGCCCGAGGCGATTCTCGGCCGCCACCCCTTCCCCGGCCCCGGGCTGGCCATCCGCATCCTGGGCGAGGTGACCGCGGAACGCCTGGAGATCCTGCGGGCCGCCGACGTCGTCTACCTCGAGGAGCTGCGCCGCGCCGGCCTCTACGATGACATCTGGCAGGCCTTCGCCGTGCTGCTCCCCGTCAAGAGCGTCGGCGTGATGGGCGACGAACGCACCTACGCCTACACCTGCGCCCTGCGGGCCGTCACCAGCGTCGACGGGATGACCGCCGACTGGTTCCGCTTGCCCTACGACGTGCTGGCGCGGATCTCCAGCCGGATCATCAACGAGGTCGAGGGGATCAACCGGGTGACCTACGACATCTCCTCGAAGCCCCCGGCGACCATCGAGTGGGAGTGAGGACGATCCCGGAATCCGCGCGGGTCGGCAACAGCTCGATCTCGCTGAATCACATAGCAGCCGATCCAGCGGGTCGGCTGCTTGTTTCACTGCAGATGCAACCCGCACGGCGGTTGAACCCCGGCGAATCACGCCTGCACGACTCGCCACCCCGCACTTCCGTGGAAGGATGGAAGAGCAACTTATGCGCCGACGCACCTGTGCGCCCGCTCCCGCCCACCTACTCATAACCGACCTGGAAGAGCTCGACCACCGAAGACCCACCATGGGCGAATCCCGGCTATAAACAAACAGCCCCGCGGGGCTGCACTGGTTTCTTCGCTAGACAACGGGCCGGCTCCTTGCGGGAGCAAATCGTCAATTTGCTCAGCCTCCCCGCCTCAATCCCGCAGGGCCAGAGCCGTGGCCACGGCGTAGTAGCGCTCGTGGGCGATGGAGATGAACCAGTTGTTGATCCCCCGCTCATCGGCCAGGCGCTTGGCGTTGCCGTGGAGTTCCAGACGGACGCCGCCGTCGCCCCGGGGGACGATCTCGAACTCCTTGAAGAAGGTGCCCTGACCCCAGCCGCAGCCCAGGGCCTTCATCGCCGCCTCCTTGACGGCGAAGCGGGCCGAGAGTTTGGCCAGGACGAAGGAATCCGGCGCGGCGGCCCAATCGTCGGGCCACTCGCGCTCGGTGAAGACGTGCCGCCGCAGCGAGACTTCGCGCTCGCTGCGCAGCAGCTTGGTGAAACGGGCCAAGGAGACCACATCGATGCCCAGGCCGAGGATATCGCTCAACATCGCCCCCGGGAGTCAGGTCATAAGACGGAGAGCGATTATAGCACGCGGCGCGGCCGAGTTGACTTGTCTTATTGAGGCAGGCCGGGATTGCAGACCTTGCAGGGCTCATAACCCTCTTCAATCGCGGAATCCCGGGTCAACTTGCGCAGGTTCTCGCTGTCTTGGATGTGCTGGCAGCCCGGAGCGTGGTACTTGGAGCCGTGCTCGGTGACGTAGACGAACTCGCCGGTGTAGGAGACCTCCTCGGCGTCGTCTTCATCGGCCGGGGTTAACGTCACATCGGCCATCTCACCCGACAACCCCTCCACCGCGTCCTCGACGTCGGCCGCCGCTTCATCCAGGGGCTCGGTCGACGCTTCCTCTTCCTCACCGCATCCAACCAGCAACAAGCTTGGTAATACAACGGCAAATGTGATTAACAGCACACGGCTCTTGAACATCCTTCCCCCTTAACGCATAGTGCTTGAGTCATAAAGATGATGCCCCGTCCGGAGACAACAATCCGAGCTTTGGCAACGTGAATAGCTTACTACATAACCGGATTACTGTCCAGCGCCGCCAGGCGCACCACCACCCCGACGGCGCCGACCGCTCCGCTACCCCCCCCCCAACCTGAGACTGAGCTGCGTCCCGGGGCGGCTTTGGCACGTTTCTTGCAGCAGGGCGGGGCGGCGTAATCGGCGGGCCGGCGTCACACACCGCAAGAAACGTGCCAAAGCCGCCCCCGTGGTTTGAGCGCCGCTCATCGGGCGGGAGACGCTCCGCGGAGCGGTCGGCCGGGGTGCCGCGGGGAGTTGAACGCTGTTTGGGAGGAGAAGTCATGACACCGAGGGTTTCGGTGCTGATGCCGGTTTACGATGCTGCGTCCACCCTTCCGGCGGCGCTGGAGTCCGTGCTGAGTCAGCGCGGGGTGGAGCTGGAGCTGATCGCGGTGAACGACGGCTCGACGGACGGCGGCGGTGAGCTTCTGGAGCACTTCGCCCGCCGTGATCGGCGACTGCGGGTGATCCATCGCGGGCACGACGGGTTGGTCGCGGCGCTCAACGCCGGGCTGGCCGAGTGCCGGGGGCGGTATGTGGCGCGGATGGACGCCGACGACCTGATGCTGCCCCGTCGCCCGGCACTGCAGGCGGCGTATCTGGACGAGCACCCGGAGACGGCCGGAGTGGGGTGCCGGGCGCGGGTCGAACCCCGGCAGGCGATGACGACGGGCGCTCGGCGTTATCTGGACTGGAACAACTCGCTGGTTCAAGCCGACGAGATACGTCGGGGGGCCTTCATCGAGAGTCCGCTGATCCACCCCACCCTGACCCTGCGTCGTCGGGTGCTGACCGCCGTAGGTGGTTGGCGGGACTTCGACGGCCCCGAGGACTACGACCTCTGGCTTCGGCTGCTCTTCGACGAGGGCCTCGCGTTGGCCAAGCTGCCCCTCGTACTGCACATCTGGCGCGACGGCCCCCGGCGCTTGACGCGCACCGATCCACGCTACCGTGCGGCGGGCTTCCGAGCGTTGAAGGCCCGCTACCTGGCGCGGTTGATCCGCGAACGGAACCGGGGTTACGTCGTCTGGGGCTGCGGACCCGTCGGCAAGGCTTTGATCAGGGCGCTGCGGGGCGAGGGGCTGCCGCCTCCCCGGGCCATCGTCGAGGTCCACCCGGGCCGTATCGGCGAGGTGATCCAGGATGCTCCGGTCATCGCCGTCGGGAGCGCCAAGCCGTACCGGGAGGCGCTGCAGCTGGGCGCCGTCGGTCAGACCGGCGCCCGGAAACGCATCCGGGAGGCCCTCGCCGGGCTGGGGCTGGTCGAGGGCCGGGACTGCTGGATGACCGCCTGAGCGGATGACCGGGTGGGGATAGCCGACCTGCGGCAAGAAACGACGGCTCGAGCCGTCGCTTTGCCATGGAAACGTCCTTGCCCTAAGCTGTGGTATTCAATGCCGTCTCCGGGATCAGTAACGCCCGTTACAGAGACTCGACCAGCCCGGCCAAGACCTCCAGGCCCCGCGTCTCGGCCTTGCGGGCCTCCTCCAGGTGTTCACCGGCTTGGCGGACTCGAGCGGCGTCGGCTACGTTGGCTTCACGGTCCCCCTCGAAGGGAAAGAGCTCGGCCACCAGGGCCAGCTCACCGGCGACGACGGCGTAGAAGCCGGCGGCGCGCTCGAACCCACTCTGTGAAGCGGTCAGGGCTTGACCGGCCAGCCGGAGGAAGCGCGGGACGAATCCCCGGCACTCGGCCCAGACCTGGGCGTTGTAAGCCGCGCCGTGGGCGTCGGCGCCCCGCTCCAGCGCTTCGCGCCAGACGCTGTAGGCGGCGGGTCCGGCGGCGTAATCCTCGAAAACGTAGGGGTTGTCCGGGGCGGCCAGGCGCAGGGCGAAAGCCAGGGCGTCACGGACCGTCCGCCGCGTCGAGACCGGCTCGCCGCGCCGCACGCTGCAGAACTCGATCACGCCGATCTCGCTTTGTCCCAGTTCCGCCCAAGGCTTGACCTCGCCGGGTTCGGCCAGGGGTCCCGCGAAGATGTAACCCTCGTCGGTAACCCCGGTAATGACGTAGTACTCGGGCACTTTGAGCTCCCAGGCGAAACAGGGAAGCTCCCGCTTCAGCGAGCGTCTGGCCGCCTCCCAGACCCGGGCCGGCGCGGTGGCGAAATCGTCGCTTTCGCGATGACTGAAGACGCACTCCCGGGCTAAACCCAGGTTGGCCAGCAGACCGTGCATCCCCTCAGTCCGCCAGGCGGTCGGACCGCTGGGGCAGAGCACCTCGCGGTGGATATTGAGCGCGAAAGCTTGCCCCCCGGCACCGAACAGCCAGGCCGGATCCATCTCCAGCCCCAGATACTCCGCGCAGCCCTGCAGACAACCGAACTGGCTGGTCCAGCGCGGTTTCCAGGTCAAGCCCTCCAGGGTCATCCTCACTGTATTCTCCCTGTGTTTGCTTCTTGCGCCCGGGCCGGTTAGGTCGATGCAATAAGGCCGAGCCCGACTTAGTCCTCCTCGGGCAGGGGGGTGTCGTTGAAGACCACGAACCAGCGTTCCTTCTTCTTGGCGGGATGCAGCCGCAGCCAGAGGTCGTCGGGCAGATAGACGTCGACGTTGCAGAACTTGCAGGGCACCATCCGGG
>WJMB01000072.1 GCA_014728185.1 Candidatus Coatesiibacteriota bacterium | reverse complement strand
GGCCAAGGGTGTTCGCCTGGTTATCCTCAACAGCCCGCACAATCCCACCGGCGGGATGCTCACCGCCGAGGACTACGCTGTCATCGCCGAGCTATCGCAGAAGTACGGTTTCTGGGTCCTCTCCGACGAGATCTACTCGGCCATCACCTACGAGGAGCCCCACGTTTCCGCCCTCTCCGAGACCGCCTTCAACGGTAGGCTGATCATGGTCGACGGTTGGAGCAAGGCCTTCGCGATGACCGGCTGGCGTCTGGGCTACGGCGTGATGCCCGCGCCCCTGGCCGCCAAGCTGGCCACGCTGACCACCAACTCCAACTCCTGCACCTGCACCTTCAACCAGTACGGCGCCCTGGAGGCCGTTGTCAACCCGATCAGCTGGCAGGCCGTGGGCGAGATGAAGAAGCAGTTCCGCAAGCGTCGCGACTTCCTGGTGCCGCGCCTGCAGGAGCTGGGCTGCTCCAGCGTCAACAAACCCAAGGGCGCCTTTTACACCTTCGTCAACCTGAAGAACCTGGGAATGACCAGCCGGGAGATCAACGACAAGCTGCTCAACGAGGCACACGTGGCCGCTCTCCACGGCACGGCCTTCGGCGAGGCCGGCGAGGGCTACATCCGCTTCAGCTTCGCCAACAGCCTGGTCAACCTGGAGAAGTTCATCAACCGCTTCGCGGCCTGGATGCAGCGCTACTGCAAGGAGTGCGCCAGCTAGCCCCGCTTCTTACAAACCGCAACCCCGGGTCCCAGCCGCCTGGACCCGGGGTTTTTCACAAGACGACAACCCGCAACCGGCATTCCGCGAGGGATTATTACTCGCGCATGACCAGACATATGGCGCAAATAGATTGTCAATGAATACCTAGTTATCACTTACTTGCAAAAGTCCATGTTGTTACTGGATAATAACTAAGAGATTATCACACGTGTTTGAACAGACATGTATTGTTATTAGCTTGATATGTAGTGGCTTGTAGCCGTGCAGGTTGACCTTGTTTGTGCGTTGCTCGGTGGCCGAAAACCAGAAGTGCTCAAAGCGGACGCTTCCAATTGAACGCTCTGCTTCGGGAAGTCGCGACTCCTGATTTGCATCCCGGGAACTCCAGGTAGTAGGAGACTAAACGCTTTCAAATAGAGACTTTAGTAGGTATGACAGCTCTTTGGCTCGTCGAGTAAAAAAATCTTGCGTACGGTTGTTGTCAGCACTTCCTTTCTAAATGCCGCTTTGTTGCGTTTTCGACGTAGGTTCAGTTTCAGTTGATAATCCCTACCTGATTCCAAGGATAATCCTAAGCTGTAAAGAGAGCTCAAGCATCTCAGCCCCACTAACGCCAATCCAGCGGGATTGCATCCACGACGCCGACACCACAGCCGTTATCTGCTAGAATGGTCGCAGTAGATGCAACCCAAAATGAGGAGGATGATGCCGCGACTGGTCGCCCTCGGTGATTCGATGACCCAGGGGGTCAACTCCGGCGCCGTCTGGAAGACCCAGTGGAGCTACCCGGCGCTGGTCGCCCGCGCCCTGGGCGAGAGCGTCGGCTTCGGCGCCGGCTTCGACTTCAGCGTGCCCAACTACGGCATGGGCGGACTGCCCCTCAACATCGAGCGAATGCTTCACGACCTGGAGTTCCAGCTCGGCGGTCCGGGGCTGGACCTCATCGACTGGGTGCTGGCCGCCAAGCCCGCCCTGGAGCAGTGGCTCGAGGAGCGCGACGAGTACTACGAGCACGGCTACGGCGCCCGGGCCCGCAGCTACCCGGGACCCTACAACCTGCTGGCCTGCTTCAGCTTCACCGTCGCCGACCTCTTCGGCATCAACGGCGCCTACTGCGACGACATCATCCGTCAGCGCCGCTGGGACGAGCGGGCCGAAATCGTCGAGAAGCTGCCCAGCTCGGCGGTTTACCGGGCGGCGCGCATGGTCCTCAATCCCGGCGCGCGCTTCGAGTTCAACGAACTGACCCTGGTCGACTGGCTGGGGGTCATCGAGGAGCGCCAGGGGCCGATCGAGAACCTGATCCTCAACATCGGACTCAACAACGCCGCCGGGACGATCACCAGCCTCGAAATCGTCGAGACCGGTCCCGAACCGCCCAAGACGGCCCTCCACGAGGAGTTCAGCCTCTGGCACCCTCGGGCCTTCGAGGCCAGCTACCGCGAGCTGGCCGAGCGCATCGACTCTTTGACCGACGCCCGGGTCTTCGTGGCCACCCTGCCCTACGTCACCGTGGCCCCGCTGCTGCGCGGCGCCGGTCCCCGGGCCTACGGCCCCCGGGGCGGCCACCACGAATACTACGTCCACTTCTACCTGCGCGAAGAGAACCCGCCCAAGGACAGCTTCGACCACCTCACCGTCGAGGACGTCCTCTACATCGAACGGCACATCGACGCCTACAACGCCGCCATCCGCTCCATCGCCAAAGCAAAAGGCTGGCACGTCGTCGAACTGGCCGGGCTGATCAACGGCCTCTCCGGGCGCGGCGACTACACCCCCGACGCCTACCTGCGCAACTTCCTCGCAGACGACGACCACCCGCTGTTGAAGCTTTCCCCGCCGCCGCGAATGGAGCTCTTCCGCGTCGACGAGAGCGGCCGACGCATCGCCGGCGGCCTGGTCTCACTGGACTGCTTCCACGCCACCACCTGCAGCCTGGGCCTGGTTGGCGAGCTGTTCGTACGCGCCTTCAGGGAGGCCGGTGTCGAGTTCCGCACCCCGGACGGCCGCGAAGTCAATCCCGAGGGCGTCCGGCTGCCCTGGGAGCGGATCATCGCCGTGGATCATCTGCTTAAAAACCCGCCTCGGCTCTGGATCGACCTGCTGCGCGCCGGGGAGAACGTCAGCGAAATCTGGGAGCGCATCGGCGGGGTGATCAGCCTGTTCAGCCAGTAGGCGGCGGGCTCCGGGGTGCTTATAGGGCTCATCACGGCGAACTGAGCCAATCTGCCAGCCGCTACCAATGAAGGCATACCGGAGCGGATCCGGACCACAACGGACGGTTTAAGAAAGTCTCACCGAGCGTGTATTCGTCGTCCGGGAGCGTCGCCCTTTGATCCCGCTGCAATCTTGCGCGGCCTCATTGCTTGTTTTTATGTACTAGTGAGCCGAGTGGGAATCTGACGGGCGTTACAGTCAAGCTACTGGAAGAGTAGTTAATCCAAAAAGCGCATCCCGCTGTAGCAGCCACTTTCAACTGCTGCGAAGTGGCAGGCACTTCTGAGATTGCACGCGTATTATCAGCCGATTACAACCATAACCCGGTACGAACAGGTTACACGATTCCTGATACGATACCGCGGGTGTACCGCGGGACGCCCCCGGGGACGGCGACAACCCGACCGGCCCTCGGATCGCGAGGCCCGCACCGGGCCGGGGCCGCACGCTATCCGCCGAATCGACCAGAACGCCGACGGTATCGTCGGGTATTCGGACACTGCGAACCTGCTCAACGATCCCGGAGACCCGCCATGAACAACCGCGACGTCGCCGAGCTCATCGAACACCTGGCTCAGGCCTCGGAGCTCCTCGGGGAGAATCCCTTCAAGTCCCGGGCCTACCACCGCGCCGCCCGCACGCTGCGCGGTCTGGAGGAACCCGTCGTGGAGCTGGTCCGCCACGGCAAACTGGGCGGGCTCGACGGCTTCGGCAAGGCCCTGGTCGAGAAGGTGACCACCATCGTCGAGACCGGTGAGCTGCCTCAGCTCCGGCGAAGGATGGAGGAGCTGCCCGCCGGGCTCTTCGACATGCTCGAGATACCCGGGCTGGGCGTCAAGAGGGTGCGCGCGCTGTGGGAGAAGCTGGAGATAACCAACCTGGGGGAGCTCGAGTACGCCTGCCTGGAAAACCGGCTGCTGGAGCTGGAGGGATTCGGAGAGAAGATGCAGTACAAGGTGCTGGCCGGGATCGAACAACTGAAGCGCTATCGCGAGCGGCGGCTCTACCCCGAGGCAGAGGAGGCCGCCCGGGAGCTGGGCGCCGTCCTGGATGACGACCCCCGGGTCGCCCGTTGGGCCGTCGTGGGCAGCCTGCGGCGCCACGCCGAGACAATCGGCGACATCGACCTCCAGCTCCAGGTGACACCGGAGGAGCGCTCCGGCGTCAACCGGTCCCTGCTCACTCTCGACGAGTCTTCAACTGCCGTCGAGGAAAGCGGCGACCGGCTGCGCTTCAAGTACCGCGGCATCCCCGTCGAGGTTCGCCACACATCGCCGGAGCGCTGGGCCGCCGCCCTGGTTCTCAACACCGGCAACGCCGACCACCGCGAGGCCCTGTTGGCCCGGGCCGCCGAACGCGACATCGAGCTCGAGTCGCTCGACGCCGACGACGAGGCCGGGGTCTACGCCGCGCTGGACCTTGACTGGGTCGCCCCGGAACTGCGCGAGGGGCTGGGGGAAGTCGAGGCCGCCGCCGCCGGTGAACTCCCCGAACTCATCGAAACCGTCGATATCGCCGGGGTGCTCCACGTCCACACCACCGCCTCCGACGGCGCCCAGACACTGGAAGAGCTGGTCGAAACCGGCGTCGAGCTCGGCTACGCCTACATAGGCGTCAGCGACCACTCTCAGGCCGCCTTCTACGCCGACGGCCTCTCCGCCCAGGAAATTTCAGCACAGCTTGAAGAGATTAAAGAGCTAAACATGCGTGGCGGCCCCTGCCGCCTGCTCTCCGGGACCGAGTCCGACATCAACGCCGACGGCTCCCTGGATTACCCCGACGAGGTCCTGGCCCGGCTGGACTTCGTCATCGCCAGCGTCCATTCCAACCTGGCCATGGACAAGGATAAGGCCACCGAGCGGATCCTGGCGGCCCTGGACAACCCCTACTGCGACATCCTGGGCCATCCCACCGGACGGCTGCTGCTGGCCCGCGAGGGTTACGAGCTGGACTGGGACCGCGTCCTCGAACGCCTGGTCGAGCGTCGCGTCGCCCTGGAGCTCAACGCCAGCCCAATGCGCTTCGACGCCGACTGGCGGGTGCTGCGCCGCGCCCGGGAACTGGGCATTCCGGTAACCATCAACCCCGACGCCCACAACCGGGGGATGTTCGACTTCCTGCCTCAGGGGGTGGGTATCGCCCGCAAAGGCTGGTTGCGCCCCGGCGACGTGCTCAACACCCGTTCCGCCGAGGAGCTGCTGGCGTGGATCCGGAGCCGCCGGCCCTAGCTCCACCGTCCAGACAACCCAACACCAACCGGGGCAGCTTGTCGAAGAACAGGCCGAGGAATGTGTCCAATTGGCTCTGGTCGACCATACTGATCATCAAGGCGTTGAGCTTCGGTCCGGCCTTGACGATGCTCCCGATACGGAACTCTAGCTGCTTAATCGCCGCCGGGTCGCCCACGGCGCCGTAAGCCCCACTTTTGTACCGCTGATGGGCCTGGTTGACGGCTTGTCGCTGTGCTTGCAGGTCTGTTGTAATCGCGCCCCGGACGGCGCCCAGATTGTTGCCGAGCAGGTTGCCCTGACCGGCGATCCAGTTGGATATGGCTTGCAACAGGCATGGCAACATCATTATCCTCCCCCATGTTTATTGAAACTGGGCGACGAGGATCCGGTCGAAATGCACCGCGATGCCCTCCTCGCCATGCAGTGCGTCGTCGATGAAGGCGGGCTCCAGGGTACCCAACTCGGACCACAACTCGAAATAACCGACGACGGAGGCCTCGCTGGGATCAAGCAGGACTTCCCACATCCGGTACAGCTCCCGGCCGACGTACCAACGGTCGTACTCCGCCGCCTTATACAACCGCAGCAGCAGCGCCTCGACTTCCTCGGCATGTTCCGCGTAAGGCTCATCGGCCCGGCTCATCAACCCCAGTGTCTCAACCTTTAGATCGATCGTCGGCGAGTACTCCCCAACCGCGCCGCGGCTTAGACCACAGCCGAGTGCGAACAAGGCCGGCGCCACGACCAGGCAGACCAGTCGCCTCTTCACCGCTTACCCCCTCTGATTTGGTGTAACCGCTCGAATAAAACCATCTATGCACCTAAGCGCCCAAGCTTTCCTAATGGCATTATCACTCGCAAATGAACAGGTGCACATCGCTATTGACTTGCTGATAATTGCCTGGGATCGAACACTCTCTCCAGACCGAATCATGATTGCAACCTGCTGATAATACCAATGATGACCATCCAAGACTCGTCACAAAACGGACAGTTCGAAGTGACGCCTTTCGAAGGGCGTTATCTGTAGCAAATCTTGTTATCTGCGCGCTTGTCTTTTTCTTTGACAGCAAGGGTTATTGACTCTTAAGTGCTAGAATAACAGGTAATAAGGGCACGTATAATGATATCTTTAACAAAACGGCGCATCTACGGAATAACAGCCCAGCAATCTTCCCCCAATCAGCCAGATTTAACCCGATCACATTCCATGATGCCATGTGCTTTTATCACCCCTCATTCTGTCACTATTCCTATCCTGTTTTTGGGCGCTAAACCCAGATGAGCGCGGTTAGAATGCCGAGAGCCGGGAAGCCGTGGCTCCTGTTTGATATCCTGTGCTACCTGAAAAGAGAGGCTGAACGCTTTCCAACAGCAGCCTAAACAGATATGAAGACCCGCGGATATGTCGAACTGATTACTCTCGGGAGGTAGTTGTCAGCACTCCCCTTCCAAGTGCCGCCCTTTGGGTTTTCAACATCGGTTCAGTTTGCGGTGATTATCCTATCCTAATTCTTTATTACTAGGCTGAAATATCATGTCAGCTTGTCAAACAGCCCCCCATTTTTCGATGGAGTATTAATGAAGACACCCTCTCCACTATTTTACAGCCTCCTCCTCTGTCTCCGCTTCACATTCCCCGCGCTCGCCACGCCACCCGCCGGAACTCTGGTCTTCGAGGCTCGGGTGGAAAGCGGCTGGCAGCTTTTCGCCGTCGAACTACCCGACGGCGAGCCGATCCAGCTCACCGACACCCCGGCCCTCGACGCCGAGACCCCGGCCTTCAACGGCGACGCCGACCTCGACCCGGACGGCGAGATGCTGGTCTTCACCTCCAACCGCACCGGCGAGGATGAGGTCTACCTCGCCCGCCTGATCGACAACAGCAGTCTGATCGATTTGACCCAACTCACCGACGCCCCGGGCATCCAGGCCTTCCCGACTCTCTGCGGCGCCGGCGACTACCTGCTCTACCACAGCGAGGACGTTGAGAGCTGGCGAATCCACGGCCTGCGTCCGCTCACCGGCGAGAGCCGGCCGCTGACCGAAACCGGCGACAACCTCTTCCCCGCCCTCAGCCACGACGGACTCCGCTACGCCTACGCCTCGAGCCGGGACGACAACTGGGAGCTCTACCTGTACACCCCCGAGACCGGCATCGAAGAGCGCTTGACCGAGGACCCGGCCGCCGACCTCTACGCCGCCTTCTCCCCGGACGATACCGCCCTGGTCTTCTCCTCGAAGCGCGGCGACGGCGCAACTTACGACCTTTACACTCTCGATTTCCAAACCGGGGAGGTCGCCGATCTGCTGAGCGATCCCGCCGCCTCGCTGATCTACCCGGCCTGGTATCCCGGTGTGATCTTCTACCACATCCAGCGCGACGAACACTCCCGCATCGGCTGGATTACCACCGACAGCGGCGAAACCGGCGAACTCGAACCGCTCCCCGGCATCGACCCGGGCCACCCAGACTTCCTGCCCGCCACGAACTGAGACGGCCGCGACCGCTTCACGGGCAACCCGCAACGGCGCGACACCCGGCGGCGGCTTTGGCACGTTTCTTGCGCCCGGGCGGAGCGGGATGCCGGAGG
>WJMB01000401.1 GCA_014728185.1 Candidatus Coatesiibacteriota bacterium | reverse complement strand
GGATGTCACACGGGTACTGTTATCAAGCGCTTGCGCCGAGGAGGCTGCACTGGAGTCGGCATCCGGCGATGAGCTGCGGGAACTCGACCTCAAGCGGTCTGACGGGAAAGCCCCCCGGTCTGCGATACGATGGCCGGAATAAACGGCGTGCCGGAGGAGGCCCGGTCGGCGTCGGACCACGGCGCTTGACTGCGTTTACGACTAAGCGCCTTGATGCTGGTCCAGAGTATGGGTTCATTGTACTTGCGGTTGCGTGGCGTTCACCGGGGGCGCTGATACCGGCAGGCCGGGGTTGGATAATCCGATGCCCGCGGCAGTTCGACGCCGATGAGCTCCTCCGCCGAGACGCCGATTACGAAGCGGCCATGACTACCATCCGTCGCTGATGAGTGGCAAGCGCCGCCCTCTCCTGCCATGCCATACCACAGCCGCCTCGACTACTGTAGGTGGGCGGTCGAGCTCTCGAACCGCGTGTCCCGGAATCGTTCACAACCAGGTGCGTTGAAGATGGGATTATCACTCATTATAAAGAACCGGTATCTCTCCCTTGCAGACTGACACACATTGCTTTATAGCTCAAATAGCTGCCATTGTCGTACTGTCGACTTGTGGCGATCAACCTCGCCTTGAACTCTGTGTTGCGTGAATCCGGAGGCTGTTCACACCGCCCATAAGGTTTTGGAGCAAATAGTGGGTGAGATGCCAACGGTAGACTATTGCATTAATGAAAACCAATAATCGCCGGCGTGTTTTACGAGTTGATGGCTTCCGCCGAGTATTTATCAAGGATCCCGACTCGATGCGGCCCTCTATAGGCTCGAAAAGTCTGCCCGGTTTCTTGTGATGATCCCTTGAAAATAACTCGATGATACCAGTATGTGGCGGTAAGCTGTGAATTTCAATAGAACCAATAAGGATGCTCGATGCCCGAATGGCAACAGTCCGGCAAGGGAAAGGTGAAGTGTGCGGCGTAAACAGGGTGACGGGCGCGGGCGCTGGAGTTGGGGGCTCAGGCTGGGGTTGCTGGCCGGGGCCGCCGCGGCGCTGCTGGTCGCCCTGGGATTCACCGAGGAGCTGGAGATGCTCAGCCGGGACCTGCGCTTCCGCCTGCGCGGCACCCGGGACCCCGGTGACGAGATCGTCCTGGTGACCATCGATCAGCGGGCCCTGGACGAGCTGGGCCGCTACCCCTGGGAGCGCGAGGTGCTGGCCGAAGTGGTCGAGGCCCTGCGGGAGGCCGATCCGGCGTGCCTGGCCCTGGACCTGGCGCTGCTGGAGACCTCGGACCCCGAAGCGGACCGTCGTTTGGCCAGGGCCCTGGGCGGCGTGGACTGCGTTCTGCCGGCCTACCTCTCACCGCTGCCCCTGAGCTTCGCCGTGGAGCGGCCCGAAACCGGCTCCGGACCGCTCTACTGGTACGCTCCGGCGCCGGCCTTCCGTCGGGCGGC
This sequence comes from Candidatus Coatesiibacteriota bacterium, assembly GCA_014728185.1. Classification (GTDB taxonomy): domain Bacteria; phylum RBG-13-66-14; class RBG-13-66-14; order RBG-13-66-14; family RBG-13-66-14; genus WJMB01. The sequence continues at coordinate 7,887 of WJMB01000401.1, read as the reverse complement.
CCACACTCTGGGCCATGTGGCGCTTGATCCCGACGTCGACGGCGTCTACCGAACGCTCTATCTGGAGCAGAGCTACGGCGGCACGGCCTACCCGGCCTTCGCGGCGGCGGCGGCGGCCTGCTATCGTGGCGACGAACTGGAACCTCACTCGGTGGGGCTGAGCTCGGGGATCGGCCAGGAGCACCGCCTGCTGATCGACTACCGCGGCCCGGCGGGGACCTTCCCCCGGTTGAGCGTGGCCGACGCCCTCGAGCTGCCCCCGGCCGAGCTGGCCCGGCGTCTGGCGGGCAAGCTGGTCTTCGTCGGGGCCTCGGCCGAGGGGCTCCACGACTCGGTGAGCACCCCCTTCTCGGCCACGGCGCCGATGCCGGCGGTCGAGGTCCACGCCAACGCCACATTGACGCTGCTGGAGGACAGCGAGCCCACGGTCTGGCCCCGCTGGATCGTGCTGCTGTTCATCATCGCCGCTGCGGGGATCGTCGCGGTGCTCTACGTCTCCTCCCGGCCCGGTCCCTCGGCCCTCTGGCTGCTGGGTCTGTTGTTCGGATGGGCTCTGCTTTCCTGGGCCGCCTTCATCCTGCTCGACCACCTGCTTCCCGTGGTCCCGGTGCTGACCGCCCTGGCGCTCAGCTTCGTCTTCACCTCGCTGGGACGGCTGGTCTCGGTCAACCGCACCCTGGACCGGCAGCTCCTCAACCTGGGACGGGAGCTGCGCTCGGACCGCCTCTCCCCCGCCGAACCGACGACGCTGACCAAGGAGGCCCAGACCAGCCTGACCTACACCCTGGGCCTGCTGGGCCTGCGTGTGACCCGGGCCGACGGCCGGGTGCTCCACGCCTCGGGCGAGGGCTGCCGCGACTGCCGCGGCGAGCCCGAGGAGCCGCTGCGCGTCTACCGCGACTACGGCGACGGCCTGGAGGTCTGCCTCTGCTACAGCGGCACCCCCAGCGTCAACGAGGCCGCCCTGCTGGCCGCGGCCAGCGCGCAGCTCAAGAGCCTCTTCGCCGAACAGGCCCCGACGGAGGGACCCTTCGCCAGCCTCTCCAGCGAGCATACCCAGGCCAAGCTGGAGATACTCTCCCGCATCGGCGAGACCCTGGCCGCCAATCGAGCCACCCTGCAACGGGTGCTCTCGGCCACGGCCAAGGGGGTGCTGCTGATCAACTCCTTCGGCCTGATCCGCCTGGCCAACGCCGCCGCCGGTGAGCTTTTCTCGGGCTCGATCCGCCTGGAGGGGGACGAGGACGACGGGAGCGGCGGCGCCCTGGTCGGCCAGAGCGTCTACTCCCTGCTCCCGGGCCGCAACCTGCGCGAGCTGATCGTCGACGCCGTGGACGGCTCGACCTCGCAAACGGTCAAGCTCCACGGCCACACCTACCTGCTCGAGGTCTCGCCCCTGGCCGACGAGCGCGGCCTGCGCGGCTTCGTGGTAACCCTGACCGACATCACCGACCTGGCCCGCATCGACCGGATGAAGACCGAGGTCATGCACATCATCAGCCACGACCTCAAGGGCCCCCTGGGGACCATCCGCGGCTTCGCCGAGCTGCTCATCGACGAGGAGCTCAGCGACGAGGAGCGCCTGCAGTACGGCGGCTACATCGTCGGCGAGTCCGACAAGCTGCTCCAGCTCATCGAGGCCTTCCTCGATGTCAGCCGCATCGAGAGCGGACGGATCAAGGGCGAGTTCCTCCCCGCCGACCTGGGCGAGGTGGCCGCCGAGGCGGTCAAGCAAACCGGCAGCATCGCCGAGCGCAAGGAGGTCGAGCTGATCCTGCGCCGCCCCCGGCGCCTCTCGCCGGTCTCCCTGGACGTCAACCTGGTCTCCCGCGCCCTGGCCAACCTGATCGACAACGCCGTCAAATTCTCCCCCGCGGGCTCCGTGGTGGTCACCGAGGTCCACGAGAAGCGCCGCGTCGTCGAGGTTCAGGTGACCGACCTGGGGCCGGGAATCAGCCCGGGCGAGCAGAAGCGGATCTTCGCCAAGTTCTACCGGGCCAAGAACGCCAAGGACGTCCCCGGCACCGGAATGGGGCTGGCCTTCGTGGCCCAGGTGGCCCGTCTGCACTCCGCCGAGATCGTGGTCAACTCCACCCCGGGCTCCGGGGCGACCTTCACGCTGCGCTTCGCCAAGCCCGGCGCCGAGGCGGATGAATAAGCCCCGAACGGGGCTGGCCTGGAACCCGTCCGGCCTTGTATAATACCGGCGTGGGACTTTTCTCCGCCGTGAACCGCAGCGGCGCGACAATCAGCCGAGGGATACCGAGGATGCCGATGGCCCCGACCGACAAGCCCCGACCGAGCCCGGCCGAGCACGCCCGCAAAGCCTTGCACTTCCTGCCCTTCTGGAGCGGCCCCGCCCGTTTCCTGCCCCTGCACCGCAAGTTCCTCTGGGCCTTTATTCCGCTGTTGGTCGGCGGCGTGTACCTCTTCGGTTGGCGCTCCCTGGTGCTGGTTGCACTGTGCCACCTGACGGGCTGGCTGGTCGCCGCCGGATTCGCCCTGATCCGGCGCAAGCCCATGGACGCCACCTACTGGATCACGGCCTGGCTGGTCGGCCTCTCCTTGCCGGCCCACGTCCCCCTCTGGTTGCCCGTCATCGCCGTCTTCATCGGCCAGCTCTTCGGCAAGGAGGCCTTCGGCGGCTTCGGCCGCAACGTCTTCAACCCGGCCCTGGTCGGGCGGGCCTTCGTGACGATCAGCTTCCCCACCGCCTTCGCCGGTTACTGGTGGATGCCCTTCTGGGGCGGAGCCGGCGGCCTGCTCCACTGGAGCCCCCTCGCCGCCAACCCCGACGCCGTGACCACCGCCACCCCCCTGGCCTCCTTCAAGGGCTCCGGCGTCGAGGCCGACCTGCTCGACATACTGCTGGGGCGCGTCTCCGGGGCCATCGGTGAGACCGCCGCCCTGCTGCTGCTCCTCCTCGGCATCTACCTTCTGCTGCGCAAGGTGATCAACTGGCGCACCCCTCTGGCCGTCCTGACCGGCGCCGCCGCGGCCTCCTTGATCCTTCACGCCGTCGATCCCGGCCTCTTTCCCGGGATTCCCTACACCCTGGCCGGCGGCGGCTTGCTCTTCGGAGCCTTCTTCTTCGCCACCGACCCGGTCAGCTCGCCCTCCACCAATCAGGGCCGCTGGATCATGGGCGCCTTCATCGGCGTGATGGTGGTCGTCATTCGCGGATTGTCCAGCTTCGCCGGCGGGGTGCTCTTCGCGATCCTGTTGGCCAACACCTTCACCCCGCTGGTGGACGGCCTGATCAAAGCCCGGAGGAAGAAAAGAAAGGGGTAACTGACATCATGAAATTGATGTGCAGTGATTTCAAGAAGATGGCATTAGAGCGGCTTCGAGATGCTCAAACACTATTCGATGCCTGTAGATATGCAGGAGCTTATTATCTGATGGGATATGTAATTGAATATGCCTTGAAGGCGATAATTGCAAAGCAGACTCGCCGACATGAATTTCCTAACAAGAAAAGGGTAGAAAAGAGTTGGTCCCACGATATTCCTACCTTGATCAAAACAGCGGGTCTGAAAGATAAAGCTAATAAACAAACAAGAACTTTTTTAGCGACGGTAAACATGTGGAACTCTGAAGCGCGTTATAAACCCACAGTCAGCAGGAAAGAAACTGAACAACTTTTCGTAGCGGTTAAACATCCCAGCGATGGAGTTCTAGCATGGTTGAAAACATATTGGTAAAAGAATACCGGGTTGAAGGAGCGGTGATCATCCGAGCACTTATCGACGTCGGTATCCCCGTCAAGGCCGCCTTCTGGTCTTATTACGGCCTATACGAACGTTGGGATTTCTACATCGTCTCTCCCTGGGTCGACGAGAAGGGACTAAACACAACATACAGTGTAATTGGCGATGCAATTAGTGAAAACAATGAAATCGAGCTCCTTTCGTTAACCGATATCCGGCTTATCGGAATAAAGGAAAACTACTACAAGCTCTATCTGAACGCGGAAAAAAACCATCAGCAGAGCCTGAATACGCCCAAGGAGTGCATTCCGATCTCCGGTCCCGATTACCAGTACTACGTGTACAATCTTGAAGTGGTTAAGGAACACTCTATTCGCTAGAGTGAACTAGCATAATTCTTGTGACTACCAGCGCGTGTTTATCAAATATATTGTTAAGATTAAAACTTTGTGTAGGTTTCCAATGGCTCAAAGCACGCTGGTAAACGTTTACCTTGAGGATGGCTGGCGTATTGCTAAGGCCATGAAAGAAAGTGGCTTACGTATCACGGCCGTCTACTGGTCCTTCTTTGGCCTCTACGAACGCTGGGAGTTTCACATAGCCACCTCACTGTATGATGAATTCGGTCCTAAGGCTGCCTATGAGGCAATCAGGCCAGTATTCAGTGCAATCGAGGGCCTTGATATTATGTCGTTTACCGACATCTACCTGATCTCCCCCGAAGACAATGCCTTCAAAGCCGCCGAGGCCGTTCATAGTAGACACGCTGCTCATTACACCGATAAAGACCTGAGACGCCGCTTCTTTATCTACGACACCGGCGGCCATTCCCTCTACTGGTACAATCTGGACAGGATCGACGACTGATGCCCTTCGATAAGGACAACCGCCTGTTCATGGTCGGCTTTCTGGTGATCGCCTCCCTGGTGGTCACCGCGGCCCTCTCCGCGCTCTACGCCGTTACCGAGCCGATCATCGAGCAACAGAAGGCCCGGCTGTTTCAGGTGCGGGTCCTCGAGGCCTGCGGCCTTGTCGACCACGGCGCCGAGCCCGACGACGGCGAAATCGACCGCCTCTACGCCCGCATCGAGGAGGTCCCCCACGACGACGGCCGCACCCTCTACCGGGCCTATTCGAGCGAGCGCCGTGAGGAACTCATCGCCGAGGCCCTCGAGATCAGCGGCTCGGGCCTCTGGAGCGAGATCCGCCTCCTGGTGGCCCTGACCCCCGACGGCGGGAGCATCCACGGCCTGGCCGTCGTCGAGCAAGGCGAGACGCCGGGTCTGGGCGGACGGATCACCGAGCCGGAGTTCCTGGAAAAATTCGCCGGTCTCGAGCTCGGCGCGCCGCCGGAGTACGTGGGCATCGTGGCCTACGAGACTCCGGACGCCCCCAACGAGATCAACGCCATCAGCGGGGCCACCCAGACCTCGAAGGCCGTACAGGTGATACTCAACGAGGGCCTGGCGACCTTTCCGACCACCGCGCAGGAGTAACCCATGCCCAAAACCGGCGAGCACTGGAAGACCTTCCTCAAGGGGCTCTGGGAGGACAACCCCATCTTCCGCATGATCCTGGGCATCTGCTCCACCCTGGCCGTCACCAACCAGGTGGTCAACACCCTGGCGATGTGCGGCGCCGTCGTCTTCGTCATCACCGCCAGCTCGCTGATCGTCAGCCTGGTGCGCAAGATCACCGGCAAACGCGTGCGCATGGCCGTCTACACCCTTTTCATCGCCGCCTTCGTCATCATGGTCGATATCGCCCTCAAGGCCTGGGTGCCCACCATCGCCAAGGCCATGGGACCCTACGTCGGGCTGATCATCACCAACTGCATCATCATGGGCCGCGCCGAAGCCTACGCCAGCAACAACAAGCCCCTGCCCAGCGTGCTCGACGCCGCCGGCGTCGGCCTGGGCTACGCCATGAGCCTGCTGATCATCGCCGTCTTCCGCGAGCTGCTGGGCTTCGGCACCATCGCCGGACTGCGGGTCTTCGGCCCCGGCTTCGAACCCTGGGTGATCATGGTGATGGCGCCGGGGGCCTTCTTCATGCTGGGGTCCTACATCTGGGTGATCCGCACCATCCAGGACCGCCAAGCCAAGCGCAAAGTCGAGAAGAAGCGCCGCGCCGCTACAGCGGCGTAGCGCGTTCCGCCCGAGACCTTTGCCGAATCAAATGAAAACAAGCCGCCCCAAGCCGGCTTTGGCACGTTTCTTGCAGCAGGGCGGGGAGACCCGATGCACGAACCCGGGCGCCACTCCGCAAGAAACGTGCCAAAGCCTCGCGCATTACAGTGAGAGTGTTCAGGGGGCGATCGACGGGATGGCAAAGGTCTCGGGAGGCCATTGGCGGTCTCAAGCACCTGATCCGGACATTTCCAGTTCCTCCGCTCCGCCTTGTCCGGCGGGGAGGCATGCAAAGGACAAATGATGATGCGCTCGATCCCGTCGCTGGCGGTCGTTCTGCTGGTCGCCTTCGTGTCAGCGGCCCTCGCCAATCTCGCCGGTGACCCCTTGTGCCCGGAGCGGCCCGTCGATCCCGAGGACAAGGTCATCGACAGCGCCGTCGAGCCGGCGGTCGAAACGCAGACCACCATCGACAACGAATGGATCTACGGCGAGGCGGCCCGCGTCGAGGAGCCGATCGTCAACGGCCCGGCCGTCGGCGACAGCTTCTTCTGGGTGCGCGAGATCAAGGAGGGCGCTTACTTCGCCGAGGACCCCGCCGAGGGTTTCGTGATTCCCCTGGTGGTCGAGCAGCCCGTCGGCACCATGGCGGTCTCCATCTCGCTGCCGCCGATGCCCTGGTTCGCCGAGGCCGACGCCGACGCCGGTTGGGGTCTCGAACTCTACTACTACATCGGCGAACCGGAGACGACCTGCGAGCTGGTGGTGCGTCGGGGCACCGGCGAGCTGATCAGCTACGGCGGACTGGTGACGGCGATGCACCATAGCGAGCCGATCCTGGCCGCCGATCTCGAGGACGGCCTGAGCCTGCTGTTCGAGTTCGCCGATTTCGAGACCGAGCCCGGGCAACCGCTTTTCATCGCCCTGGGTGTCCTGACGGGCAACTCGGGCTATCCCCTCGAGTTGATCGACGAGCTAGGCCTGGAGTTCGGCGTAACCACGGGCGGATAATCGCCTCAAACGCAAGGGAGATGCAATGGGCATCCGAACGACGCTTCCTCTGCTGATCCTCGTGCTGGCGCTGAGCACCGCCGCCGACATCGCCCCGCCCGACACCTGGACCGCTCTCGAGAACGACTACTACACCGCCGCCCTCGAGCAGTACCGCGAAGAGATCATCATCTACGACGTCCAGCTCAACCAAGCCAACCCCGAGGACGCCGCCGGCTTCATCCTGCCCCTGGTGCTGGCCCCGGTCTCGGCGGGATCTCTGATCGAGCTCGAGCTGCCCCGGGCCTTCGAGCCCGACCCCGCAACCGACTACCAGCTCAGCGTCCGCTACGGCGTCTCCGGAGACTTCTGGGTCGGCGACGAGGTCGTCTTCGAGCTTCATCACCCCGGCCTCGAGGCCGAGTTCATCGAGATCACCGGTCACGAATACGACGTGGTCATCCCCGGCGGCGAGTTCGACGACGATCTGCTGGTCTTCGACGTTGGCGGCTTCTTCGACCGGGAACCCGACGACGGCGTCGTGACCACCCGGGTCTTCGAGCTCTATCTGGTCGTATCCGTCGGCACCGAAGAGCCCGCGGGATTGGACGAGCTGTTCGAGAGCCTGCGCGAGGATCCGCCGGCGGGTTGCAAGGCCGAGCTGGCGATGCTGCCCTGAGCGGCCCCCTCATCCTCCGAAACCGCCCGGCGGCGATCAAGGCCCGTATCGACCACTGTAACCTGGATCTTCGTCCACACAGGCCCGCTTACCCACGCCGGTCCTCCCCGCGCACCCAGCGTGTTCTCGATTCAACTGAGGGATCGTATACCGTGGTCGGACCGGGTTATAATTATAACCTGCTGATAAAACGCGTTTTGAAATAGATGCTCCTGTCACATATCAGCAATCTAAGAGTGGCGGTTACCAGGGGCGGGTTCGACAGACAACCTATCCGCATAGCAGCTTGCAGTTTACTCCCCCCGATTGCCACTCGACGCATAACCGCCTCATTACCAACCAGCAAGACCGCGCATTGTAGTATCGGGGTTAATGTCGT
>WJMB01000400.1 GCA_014728185.1 Candidatus Coatesiibacteriota bacterium | reverse complement strand
GGCCAAGATATACAAAGCTATCTAAAGAAAAGCATAAAGAGATAGCTCGCTTATTTTGGCTGAGCGTTCCCGCGGCAGCCGCGGCGAGAGCTGTCGGCCTGTCCGCGAAAACAGTATCCAAATGGTACAATCGACTATGGGAGCGCATCGCCGCCGATCGCGAGGCCGAGCTGGAGAAGCTCGAGGTGGAATAGATCGTCTACTCCGACGGCTGGAAAGCCTATAACAAGCTCTCACTCAACGGCTTCCTCCACAGGCGCATCAACCACCAGGACCAGAGTTCGCCAACGGAAAGAGCCATATCAACGGCCTAGAGAGCTTCCAGGGCTACGCCAAACGCCGCCTCAAAGCCTATCACGGTGGCATAAACGCAACTTCAGGCTCTTTATCAGGGAAAGGTCGTTCCGATTCAACCACAGAAACGATGAAAACACGCTCGACTACCTGCAGGATGCACTGCTCAATTGGTCCGATCAGGTTACATGATGCCTAACGTATTATAGCTCACCTTGCCGTCATTGTCCGGCAGTTGTTGTCAAGCGCTGGTTTTACCGCACTCAGCACCGTGTACTGCCGAAAAGACGACTCGCCCGCCGATTGATTCGGTAGCTTCAACTAGACAAGGCAAAAGTTGAAGCAGTCTATTGCTTGTTTAAGGCCTTTAGCTCAGTCAGGCGCTTTTTCGCGTAGACGCGATCAGCATTGCAAACATCAAGAAGTAATCACTGGTAGCAACTCCCACCAACTTTGGATAGTGGTTCGGATTCTTGTGATATTCCCAACGAATTCCATTTCGGCCGCATTTCCATGAGCGAGCCCGACGCATCTTCACAGCGCCAGAAGCTGACTAAAATCCACGGACAAAGTGAACAGAAACCCAAGATTAGCACAGCCCGCCGGGTTCATCAATGCGCCGCCCTTTCGACGGGGGGCGAGATGGTCTATAATAACGGTATCAGACAAAGACGACGGTACCAGCGACCACAAACCCGGGCCGTCCATTCGGCGAGCCGCAACCAGGGAAGGTCCAAGATGGCGAAGAGGATAATGGGGCCTGGAAGACTGTCCATGCTTTCGGCGACGCTCCTGCTTCCGTTGCTGCTGGCGATCGGCGGCTGCGACGAATCGGTCAGCGTCGACTTGACCAGCTACCCCGCGGACACCTACTTCGCCCTGGCGGTCACCGACAACGCCTGGGACTCCCATGATGTCGCCAACCTGGTCAAGCTCGACTTCAACGGTACGGTTCAGCCCGACACGGTGGCCCCGGTCCAGGTCGAGACGCCGCCGACAATCGACGGCTCCGGCGGCGACGGCGCCTGGAGCAAGGCCGAGGGCACCGAGCTGGTTCTCGATGCCGTCCGCGGCGGCTGCGGCATCGTGGCGGTCACGGTCAAGTGCGTCTATACAGAAGAACGAATCTACTTCCTGGTCAGTTGGCTGGACCCCAGCGGAACCAGGAGCGACGACCCCGGACGCTGGCTGCGCTACGACGGCCGCTGGACCAACCGCTACGATGACAACGGCGATCCGGACCCCGAGGGCGAGCTGATCGCCGAGGACATGCTGGCCTTCTTCTGGCCCATCGCCGACACCTATCCCGAGTTCACCCAGGAGGGCTGCGCGGGAACCTGCCACAACAACGGTTATGACCTCTACTGGCATTCGGCCGGTTACGGTCGATTCCTGGATGTCTGGAACTGGGGCGCCGGCCGGACCAACCCCCGCGACCAGGCCGACGACTACTACCTGACCGGCGTCTTCGGCGTCGACACCGGCGTCGGACCCTACCGTTTCAACCAGCCGGTCGAAGGTTTCGCGCCCTGGGGCCCCCTCTTCCAGCATCAGAACGACCCCAACGCCAACGTCGACTTCCTCTTCGTCGAGCAGGCCGTGGCCTATGATCCCCACGCCGGCTGGAACGACGGCAGCACGGTGCCCGGTTACGTGCTCCACCAGGCCGCCGATTCCCGCGGCGACGTAGAGGCCGCCGGCGGCTACAGCGGAGGCAGTTGGGCCGTCGAGCTGGCCCGCGACCTCGATACCGGCTGGCCGGCCCAGGATCACATCTTCACCTGGGAGGATACCGGCGGCGACGGCCGATGAAGAGCTGGCGGCGGCGGATCGGTCTCTGGGATTACCTGCTCGGAGGTCTGGCCCTGGCCGGACTGGCCGGGGTGATCCTCGGTGCCCATCTGGCCCTGGGCTGGACTCCGCTTTGGCCCAAGCTGGCCCTGATTCCGGTGCTGCTGGCGGCCTGGCGCTTCGGTCTGCTAGGCGGCGCCGTCGCCGCGGCGATCGCCACGGCGACCCTGGCGCCGCAGTTGCTGACCTACTGGGGCGAGCTGGACGTCTTCGGCTGGGCCGACATCGCCGAGCTGATCGTCCTCAACGTCGTCGGCTGGACCTTCGGCGTGGCCATGGACTACTACCGGCGCAGCGCCCGCCGAGCCGAGGCGCTGACCCGGGAGCTGGGAGCCGCCAACGCCGAGCTGGCCGAGCTGGTGGCCCTGCGCGAGCGCGCCGCCCGCCTGGAGCGTCTGGAGACCGTCAATCGCCTGGCCGGCGGTGTGGCCCACGAGCTGCGCAACCCCCTGGCCGCCATCAAGCTCACCGCCCAGACCGTCGATCACCAAGCCCTTGACGAGGACACCCGGCGCGCCCTCGGGGTGATCGAGGAGGAGGTCGAGCGGGCCGACGCCGTCATCCGGCGCCTGCTTGGACGCAGCCGCGACGTCGAGGGCGGCGGGCGCTTCGACCTTACCGCTCTGCTTGGGGAAGCTCTCGCGGAAATCGAGCCGCGACGCAGCTCGTTGACTATCGAAACCCAACTACCCGAGGGGGATTGGTCGATCCGGGGCGAGGCCCAAGCCGTCAAGCAGGCCCTGGTCAACCTGCTGGTCAACGCCCTCGAGGCCGCCGAGGAGCGGATACGCATCGAACTCAGCGCAGGTGGAAGGGAGCGGGACGCGACGGCGCGGCGCCGCGCCGTGATCATTATCGACGACGACGGACCCGGTGTGGCCGCCGCCGACGTCCCGCGACTCTTCGAGCCCTTCTTCACCACCAAGAGCCGGGGCACCGGCCTGGGGCTCTACCTGGCCGCTCAGACCGCACGAGGCTGCGGCGGCTCCCTGGAGTACGCGCCCAACCCCCTTGGCGGCGCCCGCTTCACCCTCAGCCTGCCCCTGGCCGGGGACTGAACCCGCGAACAACCAATCCCGCCCACCGACCAACCGTTTCACGAACACCCCGCCTGACGCCCCACGCTTAATGGAAACACCGTGTTGCGGTCGTCATCACAGTGAGCATCGCTGGGGAGTTGTGACGGCCGAACACCGTGTGCGGCAGCCTCGGGGGTTGGTCCGGCTGGACTTGTTTTTTCAAAGGGATTATCACCTGAAACTGAACCTACATCGAAAACGCAAAAGGGCGGCATTTAGAAAGGAAGTGCTGACAACTATCTCACGCAAGGCTGTTTTTCGACGAGACAAAAAGATATCATACCTGCTAAAGTCGCTATATGAAAGCGTATAGTCATACTTAAACCTGGGATGCCCGGGATGCAAATCAGGATTCACGACTTCCCGAAGCAGAGCGCTATATTGGAAGCGTCCTCTTAGAGCAAGTCTGGATTAAACCACCAGGCAACGCACGGCCAGTGAGGACCTTTTCAGCGACAAAAATAACAAGCTGTTAGAAAAATCCTGTTTAGAAACGTGTGATAATTTCATTCATATTCATGATCATGTTTTTACTTCGTTGCAGATGAAACCAGCGGTAACAACGTCGTATCTTAATACCCGTACGCACACCGCCCCGAGCCGGGTGGCGTACCCCGTAACCAGGCCGACCACGAACCGCCGATCCGCCGTTCCCCCGAACCGCAGATTCGGGACCCCTATGACACCCCCATTGCCGGGGGAATCGCTTAGCGAACGGAAGAGCCACGGTTTACGAGACGAACTGCTAAAACGAACTGAGAAAAGGCATTGAAAACCGAGGAGCCTCCATGCACGATCCCCGTTTGAACAAGCTGGCCCGCCTGATCGTCGATTACTCCCTGGACGTTAAGCCCGGCCTCGAGGTCTGCCTTCAGGCCTCGGACCTGGCCAAACCCCTGGTTCGGGAGTGCTACCGCGAAGCGCTGCGCGCCGGGGCGCACCCCACTGTCAGAGTCGCCGTCGACGGACTGAATGAGCTTTTCCTGAAGGAAGCCGCCGATGAGCAGCTAACCTACATCAGCCCGGTGGTCTGGACACGGATAGAGAAGACCGACCGCTTCCTCAACATCCTCGGCGGTCACAACACCAAATCGCTGACCAACATCGACAACGCCAAGCTTCAGAAGACTCAGCGCGCCCAGGTCGAGCTGGTCAAGCGCTACTCGGAGCGCGAGGCCGCCGGTGAGCTAAAATGGTCGCTGTGCCAGTTCCCGACGCACTCCGGAGCCCAGGAGGCGTCGATGAGCCTGGACGAGTACTGGGAGTTCGTCATGGAGGCCTGCAAGCTCAACGAGGACGACCCCGTCACCGCCTGGCGCGAGTTCCGCGACAAGCAGCAGCTCATCTGCGACTACCTGGTCGAGCACAGCGACTTCCACGTCGTCGCCGAGGGGACGGACCTGACCTACAGCGCCGCCGGACGCGTCTGGGTCAACTGCGACGGCACTCGCAACATGCCCGACGGCGAGGTCTTCACCGGTCCCATCGAGGACTCGGTCAACGGGCACATCAGCTACAGCTACCCGGCCATCCATCTGGGCCACGAGATCGAGAACGTCCGCCTCGAGTTCAAGGACGGCAAGGTGGTCGACGCCACCGCCGACAAGGGCGAGGCTTTCCTGCACTCGGTGCTCGAGACCGACCCCGGCGCGCGCTACGTCGGCGAGGCCGCCATCGGCACCAACTACAACATCAAGCATTTCACCAAGAACATGCTCTTCGACGAAAAGATCGGCGGCACCTGCCACTTCGCCCTGGGGCGGTCGATCCCCGCCTCCGGCGGCAAGAACGAGAGCGTGATCCACTGGGACATGCTCTGCGACCTGACCAAGGGCGGCAGGTACTACGCCGACGGCGAGCTGTTCTACCAGGACGGACGCTTCATCAAGCCCATCGATTTCTAGGGCGCCCAAGACAAGTCAATCCCGAAAATACGGGCGGGGTCAAAAACCCCGCCCGATATTTATTGTGTGAATATCACAAGAACTAGAACATATATATCGCTCGGGATCACCTACCCTGTCCGGAACGAATCATGATAGTAACCAGCTGATAATACTAATGATAAATCTCTGAGACTTGTCACAAAACGGGCATTTATAATTGCAATTAAGAAGAGTGTCATCCTTGGCTAACACAGATATCTGCGCACTGGTATATGCTCTGACAGCAGATCGCCACAGGCTCCTAAATGTCGT
>WJMB01000399.1 GCA_014728185.1 Candidatus Coatesiibacteriota bacterium | reverse complement strand
GGTCACCGCCGTTCTGGTGCATGTTGCCGTCGGCTGCGCACAGCCAGTAGTAGGTGCCGCTGGTATAGTAGAACTCGATCCAGTAGGTGGTGCCGGCGGTGGCGGAGAAGTAGTCGGCGGGGGCCAGGCTGATATCGCTGTGGTAGAGATCGAGGCCCCACTTGTCGTCACCGGTGTCGGTATTGACGACGGTGTCCGGGGCGGCCTGCCAGAGCTGGCTGCCCGGAGCGCCACCGCTGTCGGCGAAGAGGGTCAACTGGTAAGCGCTGCCGGGACCGGAAGCAAAGGCGCACCAGGCCTCGAAGCCCTCGATGGTGGCGCCAGCGGCCAGGGTGAAGTCATCCTGGCAGTGATAGCTGCCGCTGGAGTTGAGGCCGTTGAGCAGATCACCGTAGGAGTAGGGGTTTTCCCAGAGAACGGCGGGGTAGTTCGGAGAGTACATCACGCTGGCGGCCACGCCGTCGAGAGGGGGCAGGTAGCCCAGTTCCGCCGGAGCCGCTAGGGCGACGACGACGACGAGGAGGACTAGCAAGGCGGTCTTTTTCATCATTGTCCTTTCGGTGGGTGAGGGATACGCGCAAGGAAGGCAATGGAGCGATTCACTGTGTAAAAAAGACTACTTAATCAACCTTAGTATTATAAGGCGCCCAGACCGATATGTCAAGATTCAATCTCTGATCGAAAAGGTCTTTAGTACACAGGGGTCGGAGATAAGGCGGGTTGGGTACCAGAATGAAAGCCAGCTTATCGCTTGCCATGTACAGTATGTAGCCAGGAACAGCTTTCTATAGCATACATAAGATAACTATAGACGATATAAGAATATAAACTGCTAATACGCGACTGCTCCATTTTATACCATGTATATACCTATATAAACTGCTTGATATTTTGCGTATTAGCCATATTCATGATTATATATAAGCGCACTTGTAACCTGCTTATAACATGCTTTGGGATCATATATCCTGTTCGGACCGGGATGTAGATGCAATTATCTGATAATACACGTTTTGCAGCAGATGCTCCCGTCACTTGTCAGCAGTCAACAAGTGGCGGCAGCAAGGTGCTTGCTTGGTGGATAACCTGCCCTGCCCGGCAGCTTGCAGATAACAGCCGCCCGATTGCCACGCGACTCATAACAGCTTCATTATCAAGCAATAAGACTGCGCATGATAGTATCGGGGGCGAAGTCGGACGCACACAAACAGCGGGTACCTGCTCGGTGCACCTTTCAATATCGACCCTGATTTGGTCCGATCACGTTCTATGACGCCAAAACTTAGACCTAGGTATCACGCTGCCCTCAGGGCATATTCAACCACACTGTTATCTAGGTTTGCTATTGCTCACACCTAAATTGGCCGCCACTTATGTACCTGCCGGTACTTTGACAAGTATCTGAGAATCATCATGAGTGTTATCAGCAGGTTACAATTATGATTCGGTCCGGACACGATATACGATCCCTTACCTTTTTAGAACAACGGCGGCTTTCCCCCACGTCCTCAACCCACCTGCACCTTGCTCCAGCCAGGCACACTGAAGCAGGTCGGGTGAAGACCACCGGCGCCCGAGCCGCCGGCGCGGTTGTTGCCCGAGTTCTCCCGCAGGGGAGAACTCGGCGAGCAAGAACCGTGACGGCGGCGGACAAAGGGAAGGCTGTGTTAAGATATGGACCGCTCGATCAACCCTCCCCCCAACCCAACCCCCGACCAAGCCATGACAACGATCGCCGATCCCCGCCGCGAGCTCCAGGCCGCCTTCGCCGCAGCCCTGGCCGAGCTGCACCCGTCACTCGACGGACAGCCCGTCTTCACCGTCGAGCCCGCCGCCAAGCCCGAGTTCGGCCACTACGCCTGCAACCTGGCCATGCAACTGGCCCGGCCGCTGAAGAGCAATCCGCGCAAGATCGCCGAAGAGCTGGTCGGATACGTCGAGAAACGTCTGTCCGGAATGGTCGAGCGGCTGGAGGTGGCCGGTCCCGGCTTCATCAACATCCACCTGGACAACGCCTGGCTCGCCGATCGGCTGTGCGATTACCTCGACGAAATCACAATCGCCCCCGTCGAGCAACCGCGGAGCATCAATCTGGAATACGTCAGCGCCAACCCCACGGGGCCGCTGCTGGTGGTCAACGGTCGCGCCGCCGCCCTGGGCAGCGCCCTGGCCGCCATCCTGCGCTCCGTCGGCCACGAGGTCACCGAGGAGTACTACGTCAACGACGCCGGGACCCAGGTGCTGGAGTTCGGCAAGAGCGTCTTCCGCCTGAACCGGGACCGCTATCGAGATGCCGGTTGGTCGATCCCCGACGAGGTTTACGCCTGGGGCGACGACGGAAGCTACGCCGATGAAACGGTCCGACCCGTGGCCGAACGGCTGCTTCAGCTCCGTGAGCGGGATGCTCAGAAGGTGGAGCGACAAGATGGTTCCGTTGACAAACGCTTTACAACGGACAAATTGCTCTACGAGATAACTGACGCGGTGAAGATCCAACTGAAGCTCCAGAGAGAAAGCCTGGGCAGGTTCGGTGTCAACTTCGATAGCCACTACCAAGAGCATCTACTCTACGCGCCGCCCAGCGGTAACGCCTACCAAAGCATTCTTACCAATTGCATCTTCCCGGACTCCCTGGAACTAGACAAGGCGTCAGGACCACTGCTGGACACCTACCGTCTCCTCATCGAGCGCGGGGTTACCTTCGAGGCCGAGGGCGCCGTCTGGCTGCGGACAACGGACCACGGTGACGACAAGGACCGGGTCATCGTCCGATCCAACGGCAAGCCGACCTACTTGCTGGCCGACATCGCCTATCACCTGGACAAGTGGAAGCGGCTCAACGAGAACCGCGAACGGCTGCTGATCGACATCTGGGGCCCGGACCACCATGGCCACATCCTGCCCACCAGGGCCGGGCTCGAGGCCGCCGGCGTCCCCGGCGAGGCCCTCGAGGTGCTCATCTCGGGCTGGGTGACCTTCAAGCAGGGCGAGCGCATCGTGGCGATGAGCAAGCGCAAGGGGAATCTGGTCACGCTGGACGACCTGATCG
>WJMB01000398.1 GCA_014728185.1 Candidatus Coatesiibacteriota bacterium | reverse complement strand
TTATGATCCTGCTGCTACTGCTTCCGGTCACCCTGTTGGCCGCCGAAGTCGCTCTCTCCGCCGGTGGTTCCGTGACCACCAACGTCGGCCCCACGGCCATCACCATCGCCCCGGAGCCGGCCACCGAGGACGAGCTGATGAACGATGACGGAGGGGTCCATTACCGCTGGAGCGGCGGCATCGCCGGCTTCGCCTCCATGTTCACCGCGCCGTATGATTGTTATCTCGTGCGCATCAAGATGATCTGCTACAACACTTCTAGTCGTAACTACTACCTCGACGTCCTGGGCGATGACGCTGGCGCGCCCGACAAGAGCAACAGCCTGATCGGCGGCTACCAGACCTTCAACGACGGCGGCGGCTCCGGCGACCGCTGGGTCGAGTTCGAGCTGGACACCCCGCTGGCCCTCACCAACGGCGATATCTTCTACCTCTTCTCCGATGATTCCATCGACGGCCTGGACAACGCCCCCCAGGATGACCAGGACCCCGGACCCGCCGGTTCAGCCTGGTGGCATAACACAAGCGGAACATTCTCCGATATGTCTTTCTTCGGCGCGATGATGATCCGGGCCATCGTCGACGACGACATGGACGCCCCCTACTCGGCCAACCAGGATCCCTCCCCCGGTGATACCGGCGTGGCCGGCGACACCGACATCGTCTTCGATATCGTCGACGACGATAAGGGTACCGACGGGACGACCATCTTGGTCGAGGTCGAGGAGACCGACGTTACCGGCGACTGCACCATCACCGACAACGGCGACGGCTCCTTCAGTGTCGAGTACGATCCCTCCAGCGACTTCACCGCCGGACAGGTCGTCAACGTCAACTGGGAAGCCGAGGACGGTCTGGGCAACTACGGCTCCGACGAATGGTCCTTCACCGTCCAGGACGACTGGAACGTCGTCGATACCACCTGGGGCGAAATCAAGACCCTTGACTAAGAGACGCCTTGTTCTGGTAGGCAAGCAAAACGCCCGTTCCTGTGACGGGCGTTCTTCAATCCTTCCCCTCGACTGCAACCGCGTCAACCTCATCGGGGTCCAATCAAGTGGGGAGTCTTGTTTAGTGTCGTCGAGGCCGCTTTGCGGTATACTAGGCTTAGACAGCATGGTACGTGATCGGATCAACTCAGGGCGGAAAAAGAGAGGTTCAACTAACTGGTAATCGCGGCTTGGGTGCGCCACGCTGTGGACCCGATACTATCATGTTCAGTCTTGTTGCTTGATATTGGGGCAGTTATGAGTCGAGCGGCAAACGGGTGACCATTAACTGCAAGCCAATAGGCAGGGTGGGTTATCCTCCGAGTACAACCCTTGCAGTTGCCACTGTAAACTGCTGATAAATGACAGGCGCATCTGCTACTACACATGTATTATCAGCAGGTTACAATCACAACCCGGTCCGAGCAGGGTATGCTATCCCTTATCGTTAGAACGGCGACCACGTGAGATTTGGTGTTATCCTGGGAAACCGCCGATGCAAAAGGACGCGAAGTGAGTTCAAGCGAAGCTAGTGCAAAGGAGATCGAGAGGATCATCGAGCGCTTGCGCGCCCTGGGTGATGAACAGCGCAGGGCGCGGGCGACCCGCTTCGGCGTCCGTTCCGAGCGCCGCTTCGGCATCAAGACCCCGGACCTGCGCAAGCTGGCCCGGGAGCTGGGACGGAATCACGAGCGCGCCCTGCTCCTCTGGGAGACGGGTTGGCAGGACGCCCGCCACCTGGCGATCCTCACCGCCGAACCGAAGAAGATCACCGAGGCGCAGATCGAGGCCTGGGCGGCGGACTTCGACGCCTGGGACATCGTCGACAACGCCTGCGGCTCGCTGATCGACAAGACCCCCCTGGCCCGGCCCAAGCTGCGCGAATGGATCCAGCGTCCCGAGGAGTACGTTCGGCGGGCGGGCTTCGTCCTGATGGCCACCCTGGCCGTTCACGACAAGAAAGCCCCGGACGACGACTTCCTGGGCTTTCTCGAACTGACCAAAGCCGCGGAACCCGACCCGCGCAACTTCGTCTGGAAGGCCGTCGATTGGGCGGTCAGGCAGATCGGCAAGCGCAATCCCACCCTCAACGCCGCCGCACGCCGTACCGCCGCCGCCCTGGCCGTCGACGAGGACCCGACACGCCGTCGCATCGGCCGCATCGCCCTCAAGGAGCTGGAGGGCGCGGCCGTCCAGGAACGCTTGAGGAAGCGGCAGGCTAAACGCGCCACCAAAAATCGCTGAGAACGGAGACGAGATGTCGCGCTACGAAGAGCTGGACCTCAGCGGTCTGCGCACAGAATCCATCGAGCGACGCCCCAGCAAGGTCACCCTGGAGCGGCTCTGCCGCCTGCCGACGGCCGCCGAGGGAGCCTTGCTGGAGCGGCTGCCCGACCTGCTGACCGCCAAAGCGCTCAACGAGATCATCGATCGGGTCGTCGAGGCCCGACGTGCCGACTACCCGGTGATCCTCGGCGCCGGAGCCCATCTGGTCAAGGCCGGACTGGGACCGCTGCTGATCGATCTGGCCCGGCGCGAGTTCATCACCCATCTGGCCGTCAACGGGGCCTTCGTCATCCACGACCTCGAGCTGGCCCACTTCGGCGAGACCTCCGAGGACGTCGCCGCCCAACTCGGGCGTGGGATGTTCGGGATGTGCGCCGAGACCGCCGGACTGGTCAACGACGCCTTCAAACTTGCCCGCGCCGAGGGCCTGGGGGCCGGCGAGGCCCTGGGTCTGGCCGCCTGTCGTGGCCGCCACGCCGAGATCAGTGTTCTGGGACGCCTCTACGATTTCGAAGTGCCGATCAGCGTCCACGTCGCCGTGGGCACCGACATCGTCCATATGCACCCGGGCTGCGACGGCGCCGCCGTGGGCGAAGCCTCGCTGCGCGACTTCCGCATCCTGGCCGCCCAGACTGCCCGCCTGGGTGGCCGGGGGGGGCGACTCGGCGGCTGCTACCTCAACTGGGGCTCCGCCGTGCTGCTCCCCGAGGTCTTCCTCAAGGCCGTCTCCATCGCCCGCAACCTGGGGATGAAGGGCCGCTTCAGCACCGCCGCCTTCGACTTCAACATCGCCTACCGGGTCTCCGAGAACGTCGTCCGGCGCCCCAGTCCCGGCGACGGCCGCTACCTGGTCGGCCCCCACGAGATACTGCTGCCCCTCTTCCACGCCGGTCTGCTGCGACGGACAACCTCGGAGTGACCACCATGAAAAGCGCACCGCTCTTTCTCGTCGTCCTGCTGTTCATC
The DNA here is from genome assembly GCA_014728185.1 of Candidatus Coatesiibacteriota bacterium. Classification (GTDB taxonomy): domain Bacteria; phylum RBG-13-66-14; class RBG-13-66-14; order RBG-13-66-14; family RBG-13-66-14; genus WJMB01. The sequence continues at coordinate 54 of WJMB01000398.1, read as the reverse complement.
TCCTGCTTCGCCGGGGGACCCGTCGATTTCGAGTCATACGACGACGGCCCCGCC
>WJMB01000071.1 GCA_014728185.1 Candidatus Coatesiibacteriota bacterium | reverse complement strand
TTCTTGCGGAGTCCGGGGCTGGGTTGTCCAATCGGCCGCCCCGCCCTGCTGCAAGAAACGTGCCAACGCCGGGCCGGGCGGGGGCTGTGGGCGAATCGGTTTGGCGAAGGTCGCGGGGTATCGTTTCACTGCCGATACAGCGCGCCCTGGGGCATTGAAGTCGGATGGTTCAAGACCTATGAACGAAACGACCGGGGTTCGGCTTCCGGTCGTTTCTTGGTTTCTCTTGTTCGAGGCGGTACGAGCCTCGCTCAGTGCGCCGAGAGCCAATCCTCACCGGAGCCGATCTCGACGGTCAATGGCACACTGAGCTTGATCAGGCCCTTGTGGGCCTTTTCCATGGCCTCGCGCAGCAGCCCGCCGACTTCGTCGACCTTGTCCACGGGCGCCTCGACGAGGAGCTCGTCGTGGATCTGCAGCAGCAGGTCGGCGTTGAGGTCGGACTTGGTCAGGGCCTGCTCGGCGCGGATCATGGCCAGCTTGCAGATGTCGGCGGCGGTGCCCTGGAGGGGGGCGTTGAGGGCGGCGCGCTCGGCGGCCTCGCGTGTACGGCGGTTGGGAGAGTTGATCTCGCCGAAGGGGCGTCGGCGGCCGAAGAGGGTCACGGTGTAGCCCAGCACGCGGACGCGCTCGGTGTGCCGCTCCATCCACTCCTTGACCGCCGGATACTTGTTGAAATAGTTATCGATGAACTCCCGGGCCTCGTTGCGCTCGATGCCCAGGTCCTGGGCCAGACCGTAGACGCCCTTGCCGTAGATCAGCGAATAGTTGACGATCTTGGCGCTGTTGCGCTGTTCCGAGGTGACGGCGTCGGTATTGATATCGAAGAGGGTGGCGGCGGTGGCGGCGTGGACGTCGACCCCGGAGCGGAAGGCCTCGATCAGCCGGGTCTCGCCGGAGACGTGGGCCAGCAGGCGCAACTCGATCTGCGAGTAGTCGGCGCTGACCAGGCGGCGGCCCTCCGGGGCGCGGAAGGCCCCGCGGATTCGCCGGCCGGTCTCGGTGCGGATGGGGATATTCTGCAGGTTGGGGTCCGAGGAGGAGAGGCGGCCCGTCGAGACGGCGGCCTGGTGCAGGGTGGTGTGCAGGCGGCCGGTGGTTTCGGCCACGGAGCGGGGCAGTTTTGCGGCATAGGTGCCCTCGAGCTTGGCCAGTCGGCGGTGCTCCAGGATCACCCGGGCGATCTCGTGCTCCCCGGCCAGTCCTTCGAGGACGTCGGAGGCCGTCGAGTAGCCGGTTTTGGTCTTGCGTCCGCCGGGGAGGTTTAGCTCGCCGAAGAGGACCTCGCCGACCTGTTTGGGCGAGGCCACGTTGAACTCGCGACCGGCCAGTTCGTGGGCCTGGGCCTCGAGTTTCTCCATCTCGGCCTGGAGTTCTTCGGAGAGCTCGGCCAGGCGGTCGGTGTCCAGGGGCAGTCCGCGGCGCTCGACGGCGGCCAGCACAGGGATCAAGGGCAGCTCGATCTGGCGGTAGACCCGTTCCAGCTCGGCCTCGGCGCGTTTTTTTTCTAGGATCGGCCGAAGGCGCAGGGCGGCGGCGGCGTGACCGGCTGCTTCGTCCCGGGGGGCGTCGAAGAGCTCGGCCTGATCGCCCGAGTTCTCGTCCGGGGTCTCGCCCAGGTGGCGGCGGCAGTAATCGGCCAGACCCCGGGGCGGCCGGTCGGCCTCGAGGAGCCAGCCGGCCAGCATCAGGTCCTCGTACTTCTTCAGGGACTCGGCGAGGGGCTTCAGATCGTAGCCGACGACGGTGATTTCGTCGTCGGCGAGCAGTCCGCCGACCCAGTCCGGGAGACCGTTTTCGCAGGGGACGCCGATCTCGGCGTTCTCCTCGGCGGCCAGGCGCAGGCCGCGCAGCTCATAAGTACGGTCGGAGCGGTAATCGCCCAGAGGGATCAGACCCAGCTTGCCCGCGGCCTTGACCTTGTCGACAAAGCCCTCCGGCGGGCCGTTCTCGGCCACACTGAGGCTCACCTCACGGCGCTCGGTCAGTCCCAGCTCACGCAGGATGCTGGCGAAGCGCAGCGTCTGCAGCTTCTCTACGGCGGCGGTCGCTGGCTCGCCCAGGGTCAGTTCGTCGAGCTCCGGAGCCGGGGCGTCTTCATCGAGACCGACCAGCTTCCAGGTCAGCCGGGCCGCCTCGATGTTCTCGCGCAGCCGCTCGCCCAGTTTGCCCGAGACCTCGCCGGCGTGCTCGATGACGCCGTCGAGGTCGCCGTACTGGTCGAGGAGTTTGGCCGCCGTCTTGGGTCCCACGCCGGGAACGCCGGGCAGGTTGTCCACGGTGTCGCCGGTGAGAGCCAGCAGATCGCGCATCCGCTCCGGCGCGACGCCGAACTTCTCCCTGACGTACTCGGCGTCGCGCAGGCTCTCCTCGCCGCGTCGTCCGTGGGCGATGTGCCGCACCCCGGGACCGATGAGCTGCATCAGGTCCTTGTCCCCGGTGAAGATCAACACCTCGTAACCCGCCTCGCGGCCGCGACGGGTCAGGGCGGCGATGACGTCGTCGGCCTCGTAGCCCGATTCCTCGACCACGGGCCAGCCCAGGGCCGGGTAGAGCTCGCGCAACCGGTCCATCTGGGGCGGCAGCTCCGGTGGGGTGGGTGGGCGCTGCGCCTTGTAGTCGGGGAATAATTCGTGGCGAAAGTTCTTGCCCGGGGCGTCGACGACGAAGGCCAGGCGGTCTCCGGTATGCCCACGGCGCCGAGCGGCGTAGTCGCCGGCGGCGGAATCGCCGAAGAGGTGGCGGCGGATGAGGCCCAGCATCACCCGGGTGGCGCCGTAGAGCGCGGCGACGTTGACGCCGTCGGCGGAGCGCATCGGGGTCTTGATGGAGTGGAAGGTGCGGAAGATGAGGGAGTAGCCGTCGACGAGCAGCAGGCGGGGGGCGGACATCGCTCTCCTCGGTTGGCTTTGGGTTCCTTGTTATTATAGCACCCAGCGGCGACGGGGTTAACCAGGCTTTCTTTACCGACCACCCCGGTCATACCCCACCGGTACCCTGAAGGAGCGTCACGGTTGAAACGAGAGTATCGAAGCGGCCCCGCAATGTAAATGATCTTAGGGATTATCACCTGAAACTGAACCTACGTCGAAAACGCAAAGGAGCGGCATTTAGAAAGGAAGTGCCGACAATCACCTCACGAAGGGCTTTTTGCTCGACGAGCCAAAGAGTTGTCATATCTGCCAAAGCCTCTGTTTGAAAGCGTTTAGTCTCATACAACCTGGGATGCAAATCAGGAGTCGCGACTTCCCGAAGCAAGCGTTCTATTTGAAGCGTCCGCTTTGAACACGTCTGGTTATGCCACCAGGCAACGCACAAACAGGGACAACTTGCACAGCTACAAGCCACTATATATCAAGCTAATAGGGATATCTGCCTGTCCAAGCCGTGTGATAGCCCAAGGGATCGTATACCCTGTTCGGACCGGGTTGTGATTGTATTCTGCTGATAATACCCGTGCAGTAGCAGATGTGCCTGTTAACTTAGGAGCAGCCAAAAAGTGGCGGCTACCAGGGGCGTGCTCGGTGGATAAGCTACTATGCATAACAGCTTGCATTGATCTCTCATCTGGTTTCGTCTCGACTCATAAGTGCTTTATTATCAAGTAATAAGACTGCGCATTATTGTATCGGGGTCAAAGTCGGACGCACCAAACAGCGAATGCCTGCTCGGTGAACCTCGATACATCCGCCCTGGTTTTGTCCGACCACCATCCACAATGTCGCAAAAACACAGGAGAGACAATGCGTAAGGTTCTAGGAGTCCTTGTTCTGCTGTTGGGGGTCGCCTCCTGCATCCTGTTCTTCATTTCGGCCTCGCAACTGGCCGAATCCGGTGATGAGCTGACCTACCTGCGCTCCGTGGGAGGCTCCACGGTGGCCGAGTACTACTACCAGGAGATCGGCCGCTTCGGTATCGCGGTCTCGATGAGTCTCTACGCCCTGGGGCTGGGGACGCTGGGGCTGTGTCTAGGCCTGGGAGCTCGTTTGCTTTTCAAACCACCGGCCTAGGAATCGCTCAGCCGCGAACCATTGTTCAATAATAAAAGGGATCACTTAACTGTCACGGACCAGGGTGTTACTGAAAATCGTTCAATTATCAGCAGTTAGCGGGCAAGCAGGTTGGCACTTAGCATTAGCTGTTTGTGGCGGGTCAAGTGGGTTGCCCCATTCCTGTGATGCCCGTTCTGGCTTCTCAGCGCCCAAAAGGAACTGCTTGGCTTCGTGGGCCTAGATGATGGTGCATCGATCCCAAGTAGGCTAACGACATGTGTATATGACGAGTAAGCGCCGAGACGATAAGGCTGCTGGCTTATCTTTCTTCGACATCGCCTTCTATCAGCCGCCTTTTTACGAGGTGGGCCGGGGTTTCGAGTTGAAGCTATCTGGTCCGGGAGCGTGTGTGATGCCAAATAAAAAAAGGGACCCCGGCGGGGTCCCTCGTAGTCGGCTCAGTTAGAGCTCGATTCTGTCGGCGATGCTTACGGGGCCTCCGTATCGCTGATGCGAGTGACGTTGACGGCCTGGAGGCCCTTGGGTCCTTCCTGGACCTCGAACTCCACCTCTTCGCCCTCGAGCAGGGTCCGGCGACCCGTGCCGTTGATCGCGCTATAGTGCACGAAAATGTCGGGGCCGTCTTCCTGCTGGATGAAACCGTAGCCTTTGGCGTCGTTGAACCACTTGACGTTACCGCGCATACTGCTGTTCCTTTCTTTTCCGCCGCTTCATACATGGCGGCGGTTCTTGCGACAACGCTCGCACCGGGTCGTTCCGGATCATCAAAGTACGGCCAATGCGGGCCGATCCGGTCGGTACAAGCCTTCCCCGAAAGGGGAACCAAAGAAGGTTAGCAGAAAGCCGCCCCCGGGTCAAGCTTTTTGTCTTTTCCGGCTGGGAAGCTCGGGGAACGAGGCGTAAGCACTGGAACCGGTCGTTGGAACCGGTCGTTGGAACCGGTCGTTGGAACCGGTCGTTGGAACCGGTCGTTCGGGATTGTCGGTGAGTATTGCGTATCTGCAACGCGGATAAGCCTTTCCCTCTGTACTTGAAACGCCGGGGGTTTCCGATATCGATCCCCCTCAGATTAACCTCGGAAAAGGCCCCACTTATTGCGACCAGCTATCAGTTGGCTCTACCGCCCTTCCGGGTAACGCGAATGGCTTCGTTTTGTCTTATACTATATACGCCATAAGGGGCCGCACTGATTGTTATCGACACCATACGCCGTACCGGTTCACCCCCGAAAACCGTCGGAGATTGCGGGCGGCGTGCCGCTGGAGTGAGGCTCGGTGTATTGTGTGCTCATCGCCGCGTTCCAGTAGGACGATCCACACAACCGCTGAATCAGGCTGACTGCCGCTATTCGTTCCAGACATCATTCGCCATCATCGATCTAGTAACATCCCACCGTTGCCAAAGGAGTCCAATGAGTAAGTTTCCCAGTGATATCGAAATCGCCCAAGCGACTAAAATGCTGCCGATCACCGAGATCGCCGGCAAGCTCAACCTGACCAAAGACGACATCTACCTCTACGGCGACCACATCGCCAAGGTCCACGGCCACATCCTGCGCGACCGGCCCTACGAGCCGGGCAGGCTGGTGCTGGTCTCGGCGATCACCCCGACCAAGGCCGGCGAGGGCAAGACGACCACCACCATCGGTCTCTCCCAGGGCCTGGCCAAGCTGGGTCAGAGCGTGGCCTGCGCCCTGCGCGAGCCTTCGCTGGGACCGATCTTCGGCATCAAGGGCGGCGCCGCCGGCGGCGGCTACTCCCAGGTGGTGCCGATGGAGGACATCAACCTCCACTTCACTGGGGACTTCGCCGCCATCGCCGCGGCCAACAACCTGCTGGCCGCCGCCATCGACAACCACATCTACCAGCGCTCCTCGGTCAGCTTCGACCCGCGCACCGTCACCTGGCGCCGGTGCGTGGACATGAACGACCGCGCCCTGCGCGACTGCATCATCGGCCTGGGCGGGCGCAAGCAGGGCGTCCCCCGCGAGACCGGCTTCATCATCACCGCCGCCAGCGAGGTGATGGCCGTCCTCTGCCTGGCCCAGGACTTCAACGACCTCAAGCACCGCTTCGACAACATTTTCATCGGCTTCACCTACGACCGCAAGCCGGTGCTGGCCAAGGAGATGGGCGTCACCGGCGCCATGGCCATGCTGATGAAGCAGGCCCTGCGACCCAACCTGGTCCAGACCCTCGAGGGTGTGCCGGCCTTCATCCACGGTGGACCCTTCGCCAACATCGCCCACGGCTGCAACTCGCTGTTGGCCACCAAGATGGCCCTCTCCACCGCTGACTGGGCCATCACCGAGGCCGGCTTCGGTTTCGACCTGGGCGCCGAGAAGTTCTTCGACATCAAATGCCAGTACGGCAAGCTCTGCCCCAGCCTGGTTGTGCTGGTGGCCACCTGCCGCGCGCTCAAGCTCCACGGCGGCAAGAGCAAAAAGCACCTCGACGAGGCCGATCCCGAGGCCGTGGCGAAGGGGCTGCCCAACCTGGAGAAGCACCTCGAGAACATCGCCAAGTTCAACCTGCCCGCCGTGGTCTGCGTCAACCGCTTCCCCCAGGACACTCCGGAGGAGCTCCAGGTCGTACTCGACCGCTGCGCCGAACTCGGCGTGGCCGCGGCCGTCGGCGAGGGCTTCACCCGGGGCGGCGACGGCATGCGCGAACTGGCCCAACTCGTCATCGACGGCGCCCGCGACTGCTCCACCGAGTTCAAGCCGCTCTACGACTGGGAGTGGTCCGTCGAAAAGAAGATCGAGACGATCTGCGGCGAGATCTACGGCGCCGAGCACGTCGAGTTCACCTCCAAGGCCAAACGGATGATGCGGCGCATCAAGAAGTTCGGCTACGACAAGCTGCCCATCTGCATGGCCAAGACCCCGACCAGCCTCTCGGACAACCCACGGCTCTACGGCCGTCCCAAGGACTTCATCATTACCGTGCGCGACATCCGCATCTCCGCCGGCTCGGCCTTCCTGGTCCCGCTCACCGGCGACGTGATGCTGATGCCGGGATTGCCCAAGGAGCCGGCGGCCTACAAGATGAACATCGACGACGAGGGCAACATCAGCGGCCTCTTCTAAGCCGCCGGACGCCGCCGTCGATGTTTTTCACAGTTACAGTCGGTGGCGGGCTGCGGCGGCGAGCATGGCTTGGCGGTCCAGCTCCTTGCAAGCCCCTATCGTTCCAAGGCGGGTGGGTTTTTTACGAATGAGAGACCAGGGGCCGCCTCAGGGGGCTGTGACGATAACCGATTCGCCCACCGGTCGCCTTGCGGCAAACCGCCCAGACAAGCCCACTGTAGTTACTCTTACCCCCAGTTGTTAAAAAGGCACGCCGGGTGATTACCGACACCCTTGCTCGCCGGCGTACAGCAGAAGATGTCTATTCACCGCCCCACTCCAACCGCAACCGACTATCAGCAGCTCGAGCGGCGTTGATAGTACGCTTGTTAATACCGCCCGCGCTGAAACCGCAAACCACCCCGGGAGGGTCATGGCCCGGCTCAACGCCGCCATGCGTCGCGCCGTGCGCAAGCGACTGCGTACCGACGAACAACGCAAGAAGCACCGTGGCGCTATCATCAGCATGCTGGTCTTCGTCTGGGTCGGCGGCTATATGTCGTTTATCTTCCTCGAGACGATCTGGATCGCCGTCGGCCTCGCCTCGGCCTGGGCCGTCGCCCTGCTGGTCGTTTCTCTACGCGACTACAGAGATCGGGCCTTCGTAGTCCAGGCCCTCTACGAGGAGTGCGCCGAGCGCTGGGAGGCTTTCCGCGAAGAGGTGGACGGCTCGCCGATCCGGGCCGACGTCGAGGCCGCCTTCCCGCGTATCATCGGGTACTACGCCACCGTTCGGCAACGCCTCGGGGAGATCGACAGGCTCCCGGACAAGCTCGATCCCGTCGTCGACGAGGTCGAGCGCGACGCCCTGACCCTGGCCCGGGAATGGCTGCGCATGGAGAAGGTTTTCCTGCTGTTCAAGCGGGGTCGGGACATCGGCTCGGAGCCGCTGCAGGGCAAGGCCCGCCAGTTGATAGCCTTGTTGGGCAAGCGCACCGTCGAGTTCGCCGGGCTGCTCGAGCGCCTCGTCGAGGCCCTCAACCGCCTCGAGGCCTTCGAGCTCGACAGCGAGGTGGCCCTCGAGTTCGGCACCTCCGGCGGCACCGCCGACCTGGGCTTCGTCGAGACCCTGGTCGACGAACTGCGTGATTGGAGCACCTGCCTGACCCAGGCCCAGGAGGAGTTGACCAGGGAGAAGTTTTAGCTTTGACGACCCAACCGTATCGCTGCGCGCGACGGCCGTAGACGAGCCCGGGTTCCGACATCGGCGGACGGGCCGTTCCTGAACGACGCCCTGGAACGGCGCAGCACGACGGTCGAGGCTGGACTCTCCCTGTGTTTTCACTCCCGTCCCATCGTGATGTCTAATCGTCATGAGCGGTTGAGACCTGGTGAAACAACGGTGGCATAATGGAGCATTTAAACAAGGGATTATCACCTGAAACTGAACCTACGTCGAAACTTAAAACAGCGGTATTTAGAAAGGAAGTGCTGGCAACTACCTCACGAATGGTTCCAGATCGACAAGCCAAAAAGGTCTTCATATCTGATAAGGTCACTAGTTTAAAGCAGATAGCTTCCATATGACTGGTAAGCCCAGGATGCAAATCATGAGTCGAGACTTCCAGCCTCTCAGCGTCCTCTCAGCATTCTGTTAGAAACGCCCGCTTCGGGCAAGCCTGGTTTTGCGCCACCAGGCACGCACAAGCAGTGACAGCTTGCGCAGCTACAAAGTAAATGATAACAAGCTATTAGCTATATATGCCTGTTCAGGAACGTGTGATAATCCCTTAAACAAATCAGGGCCGGTATTGAGAGCTTCACCGAGCGGGTAGCCGCCCTCCGGGGGAGTCGCGCTTTGATCCCGATACAACCATGCGCGCCTTAACTGCTTGTCATTGATGCGATTATGGGTCAGGTGCCAACCGAAGGGGCGCCATTGGCAACTGCGCTAACAGGCTGCTCACAGTTGACAGGCCCCTCACAGATCAAACGATTCTTTTCCGGGTTAGCCTCGCCCGGCCGCCGTGTCACGGCAGCCGTGCTAGGCAGCCGATTCACGGCGAGAAACCCATGCCGCCCCGGTGATGTGGTATCCGGAAAGCATCCGGCACCGTCGTCTGCTTGGATGAAGCTTTACCCGGTGCAGGTCAATCTGCAAGCAGGCCGGCCTCGGTTCAGCCCCTGTATCAACCTTGCGTTTGTTCGAACTGACGCCATCGGTGGAGCAAGCATCAAGAACCGCCCGCCCGCGGCGGCTCACGGCGGCTACTGACAGCGCTCCAGATAACTGTGATGATCCCTGCCGGTTCAAGCAACCCTCTCTGCCCGCCGGCCCCGACGGACGGGACGGAGCAAGATATCAAGTCGTGCAACGAAAAGCAATCCGCAACGGGAGCCAAAACATGACGGACAGCAACGCGGCGGCGCACGCCGACACCATCGAGTACTACCGCCTGGCCCTCGAGGCCCGGCGCCTGGACCCCTACGCCCGCGAGGCGGTCAAGATCGACGCCGAGACCCTGGAGATGGTGCGCAAGACGCCCGACGTGCTGGAAATGAACCGGGCCTTCATGGAGGGAGGTCTGGCCTTCCGGCTGACCCGGGCCCTGGCCGTGGACGGGGCGCGCTTCGCCGCCTCGACTCACACCAAGCTGGGTCAGGACGAGCTGGCCGAGCACTGGGAAGAGCGCGCCAAAGCCCTGGCCCGCACCGAAGACTACGCGGCCGTCGACGCCGTCGCCGAGCAGTGGAGCCAGACCGAGGCCGAGCTGCGCGAGAAGATCGAGCGCACCAAGCAGCTCGTCGACGAGGGCCTGGAGTGTCTGCTGAAGATCGGCGCCGCCAAGGCCGGCAGCAAGCTCTCCGAGGGCGACCTGACCAAGCTGCGCGCCGGCCTCGAGGAGCTGCGCCGCCGGCATCCCGACATGCGCTTCCCCGAGCTGCTCCGCCTGCCCTACGTCCGCGACCGGCTGCCCTGGTCCGCCGACAAGCTGCCTCTCTTCGACGACCTCTTCGAGCGGGTCAACCGCGAAGAACTGAAGGGGGGCTTCTAATGGATCCCGCCGTCAAGCAGATGATCGACGCCATGCAGTCCGGTGTGGACGCCCAGGCCGGGATGATCTCGGACCGCGAGCTGCTGGACCGCGCCTACGCGGTGATCGACAAGATGAAGGCCGTGGCCGCCGAGGGTTGCGATTTGGCCGAGTACCAGCAGCGGGTGCAGTCCAAGGGCATCATGGCCGAGTACGGCCAAGTGATGATGAAAATGGCCGAGGCCCAGAGCGCCGGGCTGGACGAGAAGATGGCCCAGGCCGAGGCGATGGCCGAGGAGCTCGAGCCCGTCGACCTGAAGACCCTGGACCTCACCGACCTCTCCGTCGTCGTCAAGCCCCACCGGATGGTCTACGAGTCCCAGGTCAAGAACAACCCCAACCTGCCCCATCAGAAGCAGGCCTACGAGGCGCTCTTCGCCCTGGCCGAAGAGTGCGCCACCATCCCCGAGTTCAACCGCCGCAGTCTGGCCGAGGGCCACCAGCATCACCTGGGCCTCTCCGCCGCCTGGGACGCCAACCTCAACTCCCTGCGCACCGAGATCAACCACCAGCAGCCCGAGATGATCAGTTGGGCCCTGGACGCCCTGGAGAAGACCCGGGAGTACCCCTCGCCGGAGAACATCGCCTACGCCCTGACCGAGCTGGCGCTGACCAACGAGCAGCGCACCGCCCGGCGGCGCAACACGATGATGCCTTTCACCTGCTTCACCGACGCCCTGGTCGAATACCTGCTCTGGCCCCATCTGCACACCGAGGAGCAGCGCCGCAAGATCCACCGCCTGCTGGACTTCTCCAATGAGCTCACCGGCTGGGAAATGGACGAGGCCTTTTACCGTCCCCTGGTGCGACGGCGAATGGAGACCGGGCAGGACCAGATCTCCGCCAAGCAGGGGCCCGACTACCTGGGCCTGACCGCCATGGTCCGCGCCGGTTGGCACCTCGACGCCAAATACAGCCCCGAGGAGAAAAAGGCCTTCGGCGACTTCACCAAATTCCCCAAACCCGACCCGCCGCCCCACCCCTACCGCACCGGGCCCGTCGGCGGCGTCGAGCTGGTCCTCTCCACGCCGGCCTTCAGCCTGCCCTTCGACGAAGCCTACAGCGTCCGGCTGACCCTGACCAACCACGCCGACGAGCCCCGACCACTGGACACCGCCAAGGGACTGCGTCTGTGGGTCTTCGCCGACGACGCCGAACCCCTGACACTGCGCACCGCCGTCACGCTGCCCGGTGAGTTGGCCCCCGGACAGAGCGTCGTCCTCGAGGGCGACATCTACGCCTGGGGACTGCCCAAGCGCGAGGGGCTCTACCTGGTCGCCTTCGATGTCGGCCTGATCGGCGATTTCACCTGCGACCTGGCCGAAAAATACTCTGACCCGGGCAAGCTGACCGCCTTCGTCCTGGCGAACTACGCTCTGCAACCCTTCCAGGGCGGCACGGCCACCGCCCCGGCCCAGGTGATGCCCCGCCGACCCACCCCTGACTACCCCTTCCCGATCCCCCTGACCAACCTCTAATCATCACAGCGACTACGCAATCGGGCGGC
>WJMB01000397.1 GCA_014728185.1 Candidatus Coatesiibacteriota bacterium | reverse complement strand
GGATCATCGAGGGCGTCGCGACCACCGAGGCCGAGGACGAGTACGACACCATCGTCAGCCGGGAGGCGGTCGAGGAGGACCTGCAGCGCTTCCTCGGGCAGAGGGGCAACCTGTGGGAGATGCACCGCCAGCCCGTCGGCCGCGTGCTGGAGATCGGCTGCGGCAACGGTCACACCCTGCGCGGCCTGGCCGAGCTGGGCTTCACCGTCCGCGGTTGCGAGGTCAACGCCGCCGCCGCGCGGCACTGCGAAGAGCAGGGCCTCCAGGTGAAGGCCCTGCCCTTCGAGAAGTACCGCATCCCGCCGCCCAACGCCCGCTTCGATTACGTGGTCAGCGTCCACGTCCTCGAGCACGTCGCCGACCCCGCCGCCTTCGCCGAGAAGGTGTTCAAGCTGCTCAAGCCCGGCGGCCTGTGGTTCAACTACATGCCCAACGTGGCCGTCACCGAGCGTTACGGCTTCGACGCGGCCCACGGCGCGGACTGGATCCACTTCCGGCCGACCGGCGAGCCCCAGCACATCACCTTCTTCGATCCGGGGACGGCGCGGTGGCTGATCGAGACGGCCGGGCTGGAGTTCATCGACGGCGGCGCGACGCTGGACGCCGAGGCCGCCGAGGCCCTCGGCGCCGATTACTACGCCGGAAACGCCGCGGGTATCTTGGCAATCCTGGCCGAGATAGAGGCCGGCTGAACCTCCGGCGCAATGCTGCATCTTACGCAACGGAGCGGGATTGAGCCGGCATACCGACGGCGTCAACGCGATAGACGCAGGCTTGGGCTTTCACTCCGACCGCATAGATATAGTAATGCCGGGATGTAGGGTCAACCCCGTCCCGGCCCTGTCTTATCTTGAATGAACCCGCTGTGCGACCCGCTACGGGTCGTCAATAGTGGCTCTCCAGCAGGTACTCCAGGCACAACTCGGCGTTTTCAGGGTTAACGTGGCCCAGGTCAAAGAAGCCGTCGGGGTCCCCGTTAAAACTCTCCACCCGGGAAAGATCCACCCAGGTAAAACCGGGATAGTCGATGGAATCCCAGTACTCCCGGGCCTCGGTCAGCCGGGCGGCGTAATCGGTCACCCGGCGCAGGTGATCGTCTAGGATGGCGTGATTGGTGGTCAGGAAGGCCAGGATACGGATGTCGTTCTCGGCGGCCAGCTCGATGAAGCGGTCGAAATAGGCCAGACGGCGGGGTTCCAGTTCCTCGAAACCACTGTATATCCCGTGCCAGATCTCCAGAGTGTGCGCGTCGATAACGAAGCGTCTGTCCGTGTCGTCGGTCCTCACCCCGGTTCGGGTTTCGAAGGTGAAGCCCCCGGTGGGCTCTGTGCCGATAAGCTCGTCGAACAGCGCTTCGACTGTGGTCTGCAGGCCGATGGTCAGCGTCTCCAGTTCGCTGAATCGTTCATCGGGCAGGCGTAACTCGTCGATCCGGTAGCGGGCCAGCTCCGGGACCCGCTGGCCCTGACGGTGGAAAGGCAGGCTGTCGTGGAACAGCATCACATCGAGCCCCAGCACAATCAGCTCGATGTGGCGCTCGTTGTGATCGAGGAGGAAGCGCAGGTTCAGGTAGATATCCTCGGCCCGGGTCAGGTTGTAGCTGAAGTTGTAGGTCTTGTACCCCAGCTCGTTGACGGGCTCGACGGGCATGACCATCATCCGGCTGGAGCCCAGCAGATAGGCGTCGTAGTCGAAATCGGTTTCGTAGAGCAGGTCGTGGACCTTGGCGGCGCGGTAGTGATTGTACCAGGGGTCGATCCACTGCGGCCCCGCGTAGAGATCGATGGGGTCGACGAAGAAGCTGAGTACCGTCAGGGCGGCCAGCGGGAGGATGAAGAGCAGGAGTCGCAGGATGAAGCGTCGCATAGGTCGGCTAGGAGTTCGTCGTGATGGCTTGGAACAGGAAATCGACGAGACGTCGGGAGTTGACGGCGTCGATATGGGCGATGTCGTTGAAGCCCTCGGGATCACCCCCGAAGACGCCGACATCGGCGAAGTCGAAGAAGGAGTAGCGAGGTGAATCGATCGACGTGGCGAACTCGATCAGCTCGTTGAACACGTCGAGCCGACGGGTGTTGTTGTTCAGGTAGTCTTCGAGGAGCCGGTGGTTGGCCGTGGTGAAGGCGACCAGCTCGATATCCCGCTCCGCACAGAGGTCGACGATCCGCCGGTAGTAAGTGCGGCGGACCGGATCGAGCTTATCGTTGCCGGAGTAGACGCCGTGCAGGAACTCGAGGATGGTCGCGCTGAGCTTGACCGGTTCCGGCGCCGGGGTCTCGATCAGGTAGTCTCCGGTGCGCGGGTCCAGGGCGAACTCGACTCCGGGGCGCACCTCGGCGATGTTGTAGTACAGGGCCGGGAAAACCAGCCGGGCGGCCTCGACGATCAGCTTGAGCGAATCACCGGGGGGCTCGCGGGTCAGGCCCGGATCATCGGGCAGGTAGCGGGTGAGTTCGGGAAGCCGCATCGTCTGCGGATGCAGCGGCAGCTCGGGCAGGAACATCTCCGGTTCGATCCCCAGCACCACCAGACGGGGCGGGACGTCGTTCTCGTCGAGCACCAGGCGCAGGTTGAGATAGACGTCCTCGATGCGCGCCATGTTGTAGCCGAAGTTGTAGCTGTTGTAGCCGTGGGAGCCGAAGAACTCGTTGCGCAGCCGCATCACCCGGCTGGAGCCGAAAACGAAGGCGTCGTAGTCCCGCGGTTTCCGGGCCAGGTAGTCCTCGATCTTGGTCCGGCGGTAATCGGCGTTGATCTGCTCCAGGCCCTGCCAACCGGTGAAGCGGTCCAGGGGGTCGATATAGATCGCCGCTCCGACGATGATGATCAGTGGAGCCAGGAAGATCAGCAGGCGAACGACGAAACGTGCCATCAGCGTCCCCCGGCTAAAACTGCATGTAGATGAACTCGGTGCTGCCGTAGGTGCCGAAGAAGATCAGGATGGCGATCAGGGCGTAGTAGATGATCCAGCGCAGCCAGCGCGGCAGCTTGGTGATCCGCAGGGTGTGGCGCCGCTTGCGCTGGAACCACTCGACCAGCAGCAGCGCCAGGCTGGCGATGACGGGCCACTTGAGGTAGCCGTATCCCAGCCCGCCGAAACCGAAGTTGGTCACCATGGCTTTAAGGTAGCCCCAGGCCTGAGCCATGGTCTCTGCGCGGAAGAACACCCAACTGAGCATGATCAGCAGGAAGGTCCCCAGCATCTGCAGGGCCTCTTTGAGGCTGGGGAAAAGGCGGTCCTTGGCGACAGTGCCCTTGGTGATCGGTGGGTTTTTGCGCAGGATCAGCGGGATGAAGTAGAGGCCGTTGAGCAGCCCCCAGGCCACGAAGGTCCAGTCCGAGCCGTGCCAGAGCCCGCTGACGGCAAAGACAACCAGGGTGTTGAGTATCCAGCGCCCCTTGCCCTTCATCGGGCCGCCCAGGGGATAGAAGACGTACTCGCGGAACCAGCTCATCAGCGAGATATGCCAGCGCCGCCAGAACTCGGCCACGTTGCGCGAGAAGTAGGGGTAGGCGAAGTTGCGCACCGACTTGAAACCGAACAGCCGCGCGGTGCCCACCGCGATGTCCGAATAGCCGGAGAAGTCGCCGTAGAGCTGGACGGCGAAGAGGAACAGCCCGGCGATCAGGGTGGGGGTGTCCTGGAGGTGGTAGCTCAGGAAGACGGCGTTGACCGCCTGGGCGGCCATGTCGGCCACCACGACCTTCTTGACGAAGCCCCAGAGCATCTGACGCAGGCCGTCGGCGGCGTGATCGGGGTCGAACTCGCGCCGCTGCTCGAGCTGGGGCAGGAAGTAGCGCGCCCGCTCGATGGGTCCGGCCAGCAGGTGCGGGAAGAAGGAGACGAAGGCGAGGTAGGCGATGGGATCCCGGGTGGCCTTCATCCTGCCCTTGTAGACGTCGATGGTGTAGGTCATCGAACGCAGGGTGAAAAATGCCAGGCCCAGGGGCAGGATGATCTCCAGGGAGCCGATGTGGGGCTGCAGCCCGACCAGCCGCAGCAACGAGGCGAAGCTGTCGATAAAGAAGTTGCAATACTTGAAGAATCCCAGGGCGCCGAGGTTGGCCGCCAGGCTGAGCCCCAGCAGCAGCTTACGCCGTCCCGGTTTCTCTGCCGCGGCCAGGCCGCGTCCGACCAGGTAATCGACCAGGGCGACGCCCACCAGCAGCGGCAGGAAGCGCCAGTCCCACCAACCGTAGAAAACCAGGCTCAGGCCCACCAGCATCAGGTTCTGCCAGCGGTAATGGGCCCGGCGCAGCAGCCAGTAGAGAGCGAAAGCCGCCGGGAGGAAGAGCAGGAAGGGCAGGGTGTTGAAAACCATCGGCTCGGGCGGGGTTGGGGGAGGGTTAAGGAAAAACCGCTCAAAGGGTTGGATTATACCGGTTGAGCGTTACGGGGGCAAGCCCGGCCCGGGCGACCTCATTCGCTCCAGGGCGAAAGCGATAGCCGGCCCCCGCCCTCGGCGGCCAAGGCCACGACGATCGCGTGGAGCCGCTCGGCGTCGAGTTCCGGGGCGCAGCTCAGCAGCAGCAGCGCTTCCTGTTCGTTGCTTTCAAGTAGAATGACCAGCTCCTCCAGATCGACGGGCTCGTCGCCGTCGAGGCTGAAACCGCCGGCGGCGTCGGCGACGATGCGCAGCGGTGGTGGTTCGGCACCGGGCATCCGCTCAGCGCTCGTGGAAAGGTACAACGGCAGCGGTTCGCCCAGGGGCTCCAGACCGTCACCCGTGGAATTCGCCGCGACGAAGGCCAGCTCGGTGAAGTCGGCGTCGCCCACGGCCCGGGCCAGGGCCTCGACGCCGCGGCAGCTCACCCCGGCCTCGGTCAGCAGCAACACCGGTCGCACACCGTCGCGCTGGCGGGAGATGTCCAGCTCGATGAAGAGCCGCCGGGGCGCCTCTTCGAACTCGGCCCCCAGCTCCTCCGCCGTCAGGGATAACTCGCCGTCGAGGTAGAAGCCGTCGGCGCGCAACTCCAGGACCAGCTCATCGCCGATGACGGGCTGATCCCTCTCCTCCTCCCCCGCCACGTTGTCCAGGGCTTCGGAATCAGCGTCGTCGGCGCAGGCGCCGAGCAGCGCCGCGATCACCACCGGGCAGAGCCGGAGCATCAACCATCGCATTTTCATCAGCAGCCTCCCAGGCTGGATGGTAACTTGCTATTTTAGCACAGCGGCCGCCCTTTCGCTGGACCCTGCGCCGGTATCAGCTTTTGCATGCTTGGGATTATCACCTGAAACTGAACCTGCATCGAAAATGCAAATGAGCGGCGTTTAGATTGGGAAGTGCCGACAATCACCTCACGAAGGGCTTTTTACTCGACGAACCAACGTGCTTACATATCTGCCAAAGCCGCTGTTTGAAAGTTTTAGTCTCACATTTCCTGGGATTTCCGGGATGCAAATCGGGAGTCGCGACTTCCCGACTCTCAGCGTGCTCTTAGAAGCGCCCTCATTGAGCAAGACTGGTTTTCCGCCAGCAGGCAACGCACAAACAGGGACAACCTGCAAAGCTCAAAGCCACTACATATCAAACTAATAGCGATATATGTCTGTTCAAGCACGTGTGATAATCCCTTGTTAGTTTGCGGTACCGCGCGGCGGGGATTGAAGTCTCCGCCGTATTCGAAGCGGCCCAAGGGGCCGCCGGAGCATCTTAAAAAACCGAGGACGGGTCGCCCCGTCCTCGGTTGACTTGCGGATCAAGCGGCCGGGTCTAGTACATCCCCATGCCGCCGCCCATCCCGCCGCCCGGAGGCATGGCCGGAGCCTTCTCCTCTTCGGGCTTGTCGGCGATCAGGGCCTCGGTGGTCAGCATCAGACCGGCGATGGAGCCGGCGTTCTGCAGGGCGATGCGGCTGACCTTGGTCGGGTCGATGATGCCCTTCTCCAGCATCTTGCCGTACTCGTTGGAGTAGGCGTCAAAGCCGAAGTCGTCGGCGCCTTCCTTGACCTTCTCGACCACGATCGAGCCTTCCTGGCCGGCGTTGTAGACGATGTGCCACAGCGGCTTCTCGAGCGCCTTGCGCACGATCTCGACACCGGTGGCCTCGTCACCCTCGAGAGCGAGGGAGTCGAGCTTGTTCATCGCCCGGATGTAGGCCACACCGCCGCCGGGCACCACGCCCTCTTCTACGGCGGCCCGGGTGGCGTGCAGGGCGTCTTCGACGCGGGCCTTCTTCTCTTTCATCTCGGTCTCGGTGGCCGCGCCGACCTTGATGACGGCGACGCCGCCGGCCAGCTTGGCCAGCCGTTCCTGCAGCTTCTCGCGGTCGTAGTCGCTGGTGGTCTGCTCGATCTGGCCCTTGATGGTCTTGATGCGACCCTCAATGTCGTTCTGGGTGCCGGCGCCCTCGACGATGGTGGTGTCTTCCTTGTCGATGGTGACGCGCTTGGCCTTGCCCAGATCGTTGAGCGCGGCGTTCTCGAGCTTGAGACCCAGCTCCTCGGAGATGACCTGGCCGCCGGTCAGGGTGGCGATGTCCTTGAGCATCTCCTTGCGGCGGTCACCGAAGCCCGGAGCCTTGACGGCGCAGACCTTCAGCGTGCCGCGGATCTTGTTGACGACCAGGGTGGCCAGGGCCTCGCCCTCGACGTCCTCGGCGATGATCAACAGCGGACGACCCGACTGGGCGACCTTCTCCAGCACGGGCAGCAGGTCCTTCATGTTGCTGATCTTCTTCTCGTGGATCAGGATCATGGCGTCCTCGAGGACGGCCTCCATCCGCTCGGGATCCGTCGAGAAGTAGGGGGAGAGGTAGCCGCGGTCGAACTGCATACCCTCGACGAGGTCCAGGGTGGTCTCCATGCCCTTGGACTCCTCGACGGTGATCACGCCCTCCTTGCCGACCTTTTCCATGGCCTCGGCGATGCGCCGGCCGATGGTGCGGTCGCTGTTGGCGCTGATCGTGCCGACCTGCTCGATCTCCCGGCTGTCGGTCACGTCGCGGCTGAGCTCCTTGAGGCCCTCGACGACGGTCTCGACGGCCTTCTCGATGCCCCGCTTGAGTCCCATGGGGTTGGCGCCGGAGGCCACGTTGCGCATGCCCTCACGGAAGATCGCCTCGGCCAGCACCGTGGCCGTGGTGGTGCCGTCGCCGGCGACGTCGGAGGTCTTGCTGGCGACCTCGCGGACCATCTGGGCGCCCATGTTCTGGAAGGGCTCCTCGAGCTCGATCTCCTTGGCGACGCTGACGCCGTCCTTGGTGACGTTGGGCGAGCCGAACTTGCGGTCCAGCACGACGTTGCGGCCGCGGGGACCCAGGGTGGCCTTGACGGCCTTGGCCAGCACGGTGACGCCCTCGAGCATCTCTTTGCGCGCCGCCTCGCTGAATTCCAGGATCTTAGGCATTCTCACGCTCCTTCGCGTGTTGTTGGTGTAGAACCAGTCTCGGTGTAAAGCGTTGCTAAAGCAGAACCGCGCGAGTCATCCGGGATCAGTCGGTTACTCGACGACGCCCAGGATGTCGTCCTCGCGCATAATGATGAACTCCTCTTCGTTGATCTTGACCTCGGTGCCGGAGTACTTGCCGAACAGCACCTCCTGGCCCTCCTTGACCCGGGGAGCCAGCGTCGAGCCGTCGTCGGCGCGCTTGCCCTCGCCGACGGAGACGATCTTGCCGCGCTGCGGCTTCTCCTTGGCCGTGTCGGGGATGATGATGCCGCCGGAAGTCTTCTGCTCCTCGACTTCCAGACGCTTGACCAGCACGCGGTCACCCAGGGGTTTGAATGCCATCTTCGCTTCTCCTTCTCCTGCTCGTTGCTTGGGATGGGTTGGTGTAGGGGTGATTGTTGGTTCCTTGCAGTTAAAGATGGACGACAGACTTGCTTGTAGCTATAATACATCTACACATGTAAATG
>WJMB01000396.1 GCA_014728185.1 Candidatus Coatesiibacteriota bacterium | reverse complement strand
GCTTTATGGTGCCTTGGTCAGCAGGTCGCGGACGGTGGCGAAGGCCTCGGGCAGGGCGTCGGGCTGGGAGCCGCCGGCCTGGGCGAAGTCGGGGCGCCCGCCGCCGCCGCCCCCGACGGCCTGGGCCGCCGCCTTGACCAGCTTGCCGGCGTTGAGGCCCTCGTCGACCAGGTCCTCGGTAAGACCGCAGGCCAGGGCGACCTTGCCGCCGTCGACGGCAGCAAGAAGAATCACCGCCGATCCCAGCTCGGCCTTGAGCTTGTCGACGGCGCCGCGCAGGGCCTTGGCTCCGACTCCGGACAGCTCGGTCAACAGGACCTTGCGACCGTTGATCTCCTCGGTCTCGGCGGCCAGGTCGCGTCCGCCGCCGCCGGAGGCCAGGCGTTGTTCGAGCTCGCCGATGCGCTTCTCGGCACGCTTGCGCTCCTCGAGCAGGGCCCCGATGCGATCCGCCAGCTCCGACGGCGGCACCTTGAGCAACCGGGCGGCCTCGTCGATCTTGCGCTCGCGCTCCTCGACGTACTCGACGGCGGCCAGGCCGCAGACGGCCTCGAGTCGGCGCACTCCGGCGGCCAGGGCGGAGTCGCCGACGATCAGGCAACTGCCGATCTCGCCGGTGGCCGCGACGTGCGTCCCGCCGCAGAGCTCGAGGGAATAGTCCCCGGCGGCGACCAAACGGACCTCGTCGCCGTACTTTTCGCCGAAGAGGGCCGTGGCGCCCCGACGCTTGGCCTCCTCGAGGGGGACGACCTCCCAGCGCACCGGAGCGTTCTCGACAACGCGTTCGTTGACCAAGTGGACGACCTCGGCGGTCTCGGCGTCGCTGAGGCCGCGGTGGTGGTTGATATCGAAGCGCAGCCGATCCGGACCCACGAAGCTGCCGGCCTGAGTGGCGCCCTCGCCGAGAACCTTGCGCAGGGCCCAGTGCAGCAGGTGGGTGGCGCTGTGGTGGGCCGCGGTGCGGTGACGACGCGCCTCATCGACGCGGGCGGCAACCTCGTCGCCGACGCGCAGGCTTCCCGACTCCACCCGGCCCAGGTGCAGCACCGCCGCCCCGGCGGACTGGGTGTTGGTAACGCTGAAGAGCGTTCCCGGGGCCTCGAGGCGGCCGTGGTCGCCGATCTGACCGCCGCCCTCGGCGTAGAAGGGAGTGACGTCGAGGACCACGGAGCCCTCCTCGCCGTCATTCAAGGCGTCGACGGCGGTCTGCTCGGCATCGAATAGCGCGCTGACCCGGGCCTCCAGCGAAAGGGTATCGTAACCGGCGAACTCGCTGACCAGGCCCTCGATGCGCGGGCCGTCCCCGGCGCTGTAAAAGGAAGCCGAGGCCCGCGAGCGCTCCCTGGCCCGCTCCAGCGCCTTCTCAAAACCGGCGGCGTCCACGGTCAAGCCCCGCTCCTCGGCCATCACCGCCGTGAGGTCCACGGGGAAGCCGAAGGTGTCGTAGAGCTTGAAAGCCTCCTCGCCGGGGATCACGGCACCGTCAAGGTCGGCGATCACCCGCTCGAAGACCTCGAGACCGTCGCTGAGCGTGTCGAGGAAGCGCCGCTCCTCGCGCTCCAGGGCGGCGGCTGTGTGGGCGGCGCGGGTCTCCAGCTCGGGGTAGCAATCGGCCAGCACGCGGTTGACCGGCTCGACCAGGCGGTAGACGAAGGGTTCCTTCAAGCCCATCTCGAAGCCCAGACGACCGGCGCGGCGCAGCAGGCGGCGCAGCACATAGCCCCGCCCGGTGTTCGAGGGAAAGATGCCCTCGGCCAGGGCCACGGTCAGCGCCCGGGCGTGGTCGGCCACGGCCCACAAACGGTGACGGTGCCCGGGGTCTTCGGGATCGTGCCCGACCAGGGCCGCCGCCGCCTCGATGATCGGAATGAACAGGTCGGTCTCGTAATTGTTGTCCACACCCTGGAGGATGGCGGTCAGCCGCTCGGTGCCCAGGCCGGTGTCGATACCCCGGTTCTTCAGCGGCTCCAATTCACCAGCTTCGTTCTTGTAGAACTGGGGGAAGACCAGGTTCCAGTACTCGACGAAGCGGTCGCAATCGCAGCCCGGCCCGCAGCTCGGCTTGCCGCAGCCATACTCGGCGCCGTAGTCCCAGTAGAGCTCGGAGCTGGGTCCGCAGGCCCCGGTCTTGCCGGCTGGTCCCCAGAAGTTGTCCTCGGCGCCCAGGCGGACCACCCGCTCGCCCGGCAGGCCGATCATCCCGGTCCACAGCCGGTGGGCCTCGTCGTCGTCGAGATAGACCGCGGCGTGGATCCTCCCCGGGTCCATCCCCAGCACCTCCGTCGAGAGCTCCCAGGCCCAACGGATCGCCTCCTCCTTGAAATAATCACCGAAGGAGAAGTTGCCCAGCATCTCGAAGAAGGTGTGGTGACGCGGTGTGCGGCCGACGTTCTCCAGATCGCTCAAGCGGAAGCACTTCTGCAGCGAGCAGGCCCGGGGCGGCGTGAAGGGCACCGGTTCCGTCCCCGCCCAGTAGGGCTTGAACTGGACCATCCCCGCCGAGTTGAACAGCAGGGTCGGGTCGTCCCGCGGCGCCAGGGGGGCCGAGGGCACCTCGGTATGGCCGCGCTCGATGAAGTAGTCCAGGTAGGCGCGCTTGATCTGTCGGCTGGTCGGCATGGTGGTTCTCAATCCCGTTGTCTTCGTGAAAGAAGGTCTGTCTGTGGTTGATGGTCACGCCACGCCGCCGACCCGGTCGGGCCGGAGACGTCCTGGGGTTCACGGCCCGCCCAGCGGCTTGGCACGTTTCTTGCAAAGCCCCCCAAGCCGCGACTGCATTCGAACCTAAGACCGCCCGCCGCGGGCGACGGCGTGGGAGACGCATAGCAAGAAACGTGCCAAAGCCGCCGGGGCCAGGATGGGTTGTTAATCCGCGACCGGGTCGGCGGCGCGGCTCAATATCCACACCGGGACATAGCTGTTATCAAGCGCATCGCCTGCAGTACTAATAGCCCTCGACGATGCGGTTTATGATGCGCTCGGCCAGGAGCTCTACCAAGCGGCTGTAGGCCTCGGCCTCGGATTCGGCGGGCTG
>WJMB01000395.1 GCA_014728185.1 Candidatus Coatesiibacteriota bacterium | reverse complement strand
CTGTAGCTGCTCCAGGAATCACCGGCGGGGAAGGCGGTCTCCTCGAGCTCGCAGCTCAGCTTGAAGTCCTGCACCCCGCCGAAGGCCAGGCCGTCGGTGACGTCGACGACGCAGCCCTTGCCGGTCAACACGGTGGAAGCCATGCTCCTCCTCGGTAATGTTTACGGGCCGACCACGGCCAGCCGCAGACTGGTGACGGCGTTGCGCAGGGCGGGTCGTGGCGGTGACTCGACCCCGCTGCGCCAGAAATAGCTCTCCAGGTTGACCAGCTCCAGCCACTCCTCGCCGGTGTGACCGCTGACCGCGCCGCCGTCGTAGGAATAGGACACGCCACGACCGGCGGCCCGGCGAAGCAAGCTCCACAGGGCGGAGCAGTCGGCGGACAACGCCCAGAGCCCCGACTCGGCGTCCAGGGACTCCCGGGTCAGGGTCAGGCTCAACCCGACGAGAACGCGCTCGGTGTCCTCCAGCTCCAGCGAGTCGGGCTCGATGCTGATCAGACCACCGGCGGGCACCCTGACCAACTCGTGGAGCCGTCCCGGATCAAAGCTAACCTCGGCGTCGGGCAGCAGCTCCGTCGCCAGGGCGCCCAGCACCCGGGCGTGATGACGGACGACGTCGACCATCAGTCCACCTCCGGTCCGGGGGGCAAACGGCGGAAACGCGACAGCGTCGGCTGGTCGGGATCATCGCGGAACCAGGCGGGCGCTCCGCGGCCCTCCGAGAGCGGCACGCCCAGCAGGGCCGGGTCTCGCTGCAGTAGTCTCAGCAGGTCCTTGTAGTCGGCCAGGAAGCGCTCGACTCGGCCGTCCTCCTTCGTCGCGCCACCCTTGCCGTAATAGACCGCCAGCACCTCGGCCGCCGCTCGGTAGAGGCACAGCCGAACCAACAGCGATGGTGCCGGGTCCACCGGCGTCTCAATCAGGTAGGGGCTCAGCCGGACGTCGATCTCGGCCGAGGCGTAGTTCAAATACTCCTCGAGCGCGCCGTCCCCCACGGCGGCGAAGGCGTCGCCCAGGAACTCGCGTAGTGCGCTAACGGCGGCGTAGGCCACGATGCTCCTTTGTAGTTGTTAACCACTGTAGTTTTTGGAAAACGTCTGGCATATTCGAATGTATTTGGATCAAAGGAGACCGTTAATGACTATTGCTCCACGTCCTCACGAAACTGCGCATCAAAAACCTGCTTGCGGATAAGAGCTATTGCCGCCACGTGTCATCGCGTAACCTGAGTATTACGCGGCAGTCAAAAGCTGACTATTGAACCGTTAAGTCAGACCGAACGGCCTGGTGCTCATTGAATCGGACCCTGAGAGAACAAGTCCAACAGCTATACTCAAACATTAGCCGTCTGGATACACGAAGCTGATCCGAGTCGCTGTGGAGACCCACTTACGAGACATCAGCAAACAACGACTTGTTGCCGGAATGTGCAACACTGCCTTATTTTTGTGTTGATAGACACTGCCGCTCAGCCCGACCGTCGCTTTCTCAATCAGTTGTTAATGACAAATAAACGCACGGCAAACCGAACACCATCGGCGTTCATAATCACACTACACCGACCTCGGCGAAACCAATCATCGGGCCTGCGAAACCTCACCCCGCAATCAGGGGAGGCGTTGGCACGTTTCTTGCGGAGGCCGACGCCCCCTCGTCCGAAACGTCGCCCGCCCTGCTGCAAGAAACGTGCCAACGCCGGGTCCGGCCCGACGGTCATCCTGGTTCGGTTTCGCCGGGGTCGGTGGAGCAAATGGAAACCTATCGAGATGAATGGAGGATGAGTGCGGGGTGGAGCGAACGCTCCACCCCGGATGCTAGCTGCCGGAGCCATCGGAGCCGTAGGCCAACTGGGGGCTTTTTGGCATTGCCCGTGACGGCCCCTGGTTGCTCCCTAGCTGCCGGAACCGTCGGAGCCGTAGGCCAACTGCGGGAAGGTGTACCCCGCGTTGTAGCGCTGACGGGTGCCGAAGGCGTAGAGGTCGTTGCGGAAGACCACGTCGCCGGTGGCCGGGTCGGTCTGAGCGGTGAGCTCCAGCTCGGTGCGCTGCTGGAAGACCAGGGGCTTCAGCGTCCCACCGGTGACCAGCAGGTACCAGGCGGTGGACGAGGTCAGATAGGGGTTGAGGATGACCTCGAAGAGGCCGGCCAGGGGGTTGTTGGCCGGGGTTCCGGCGTCGTAGAGGGGATGTTGTGTGAGCTGCAGGGCGTCGAAGTAGAGGGCCGGCGGGACGATCAGCAGGGTGCTCTCGGCGCCGACGCGGTTGCCCCAGGGCGCGCCGTCGTTGCGCACAGCGCCCATCAGGGCCTCCAGTCCATCCTCCAGGGCGTCGGCGTCGAGCAGGGCGTCGGTGTAGTTGCTGAAGGTGCCGCCGCCGTCGAGGGGGTGGGAATCACTGAAGAAGGCCTCGCCGTCGTAGCAGGCGTCGCTGAAGCCGGCTTCGAGCACCTCGGTGACCAGGCGTCCCTGGTGCTCGGCGGCGCGCTGGGCCGCCGTGGTGATCGCCAGGCCGATCTGGCCGGACTGATCGTCCTCGACGGCGCTGCGCTCGAGGTAGAAACCGAACTCCCAGGTCTTGTTGCGGATCGAGTAGCGCTGGCTGAGGCCCTGGTTGATGACGCGGTCGCCGATCCATTCGCGGACGTCACCGACCAGGCGCAGCCAGTCGTAGTACTCCTCGGCGGCGCCGGAGGAAACCACGGTGGTGAAGCGCTGCCAGTCAGCCTCGCGCAGCTCGTTGTAGGCGCGGAAGAACTCGGTGCGCACCACACCTTCGAGCAGTCGCGGCGAGAGATCGCCGGCGGTGGTGAAGGGCATATTACCTCCCGGTTGGGTGGAAGAAGGGCTAGGCGGCGTGGTCGCCGGCGTCGAAGCGCAGGCGCACGTGGCCGGAGTCGATCACGCCGACGATCAGACCGGCGTGGACGTCGTTGTCCGTGGAGAGCGCCAGAGTCTCGTCGTCTTCGAGGTAGGCGTTCTCGCCGAGGTCTCCGACCGTCGCCGAGGTCTTCTTGGTGACGATGGAGCCCTGGGTTACCACGACGACCTCCTTGTCGCCGGCTCCGCCGGAGCTGTTGTCGGCGCCGTCGCGAGCCACGCCGACGAAGCGCAGGCCGGCGGTGTCGGCGCCGGGGACCAGGTAGCCGTCGCCGTTGAGGCAGACCAGGGCGCCCTTGTAGATGGTGGTGGTGGCCGCCACCGGGAAGGGCAACTGCCACCCGGCGGCGAAGCGTTCGTCGTAACGGTTGGCGGTGAGGGCCATGTTCCTCTCTTCGTTTGGCGGACACGGGTGTCCACTGGTTCAAGCCAGGGGGCGGTTGCTGCGGTTCTCCAGATAGTAGTCCAGCTCCTCGGGCTCCAGGCCGAAGCGCCGGGCCAGGGCGGCGGTCTCGTCGTCACGCTGGAGGGTCGGACGGGACTCGGCCCCGGGATTCACCCCGCGACGGCGGTATGAGGCCAGCAGCCTTTCGCGGCGCTCCGGATCCAGACCGGCGGCCAGGTCCAGTAGACCCTCGCGATCCGCCGGAGCCAGCCTGCCCCGGGCGATCAGCTCGTCGACCTCCTCGTTGAGTTCGGCGGCGGCGAAGGCGGCCAATTCACGGCGCAGCTCGGCGTTCTCGCGCCGGGCGGCGGCCAGTTCACGGACCACGCCGCGATCACCGGCCAGGGTCACGAAGGGTCCCTGACGCCGGACGTGGGGTTCGGTGACCAGGCTGACCTCGAGGACGGCCTCTTCCCAGAAGTTCCCGGCGTCGTCGGCCAGGGGTCCCAGGGCCAGCGAGGTGTAGCGGATGGAGCCGTTGTCGATCAGCTCGGCCACCTCGGACCGGGTGATCTCGATGACGGCGTAGAGCACGCCGGTTGCGGTGTCGAGCTCCAGGGCCTCGACCCAGCCGGCGTTGGCGGTGGGCTCGGCGCTGTGGGCCAGGGGCACGGGGATGCGCACCCCGGCGCCGCGGGCCTCCTCGAAAGCCGTCGCCCAGGCGCTCAGGCGCTCCAGATCGAAGTGCAGGGCGCCGTCCGGGTGTTCGTACTCGCCGACCCGGGCGATCTCCTTGCGGTAGTGTCGACCCCCCGGGGCGTCGGCGGCGCCGGGCAGGGGGGTGAAGGGACTGTTCTCGGCCATCGTCCTCCTCGAGAAAAGCCGGCCCGCGCCGGCTGTGAGACCATAATCTGTAGACTTGATCGCGTTGCTGTTCGATAATCCCCTTTAACCTCGGTCAGGAGCCCCACCGTTGACGGGCACACCCAACTCCTCGGCGATCTGTTCCACGGCCAGGCTGATCTCCCCGGCGCGGATTAGTTCGAGGACCAGATCGCGGTAGAGCTCGCGGCGGGAACCGGCCAGCGAGGCCAGGGTCAGCCTGGGCTTGGCGTCCTCATGTCCGAGGAGCCCTGCCAGGGGCCTCAGCAGGTGGGCGGAGAGCTGCTCGGTGAGCTCGCGGCCCATGCCGTCCAGGGTCAGCAGGAAGGTGTTGACCTGCTCGCGGGCCAGGGCCAGGCTGCCCTCGCCCCCGGCCTGGTAGAGGGCCTTCTCGGGGACGAAGAGGCTGGTGACCAGCATCCGTGATAGGTAGTCGCACCACTCGATCAACGGTCCGATCTCGGCGCCGCCGGTGAGCTGCTCGACAGCCCAGCCCGGCCGCCCGTCGTCGACGGGCTGGGGCAGGGCCACGGCGGGGTGCTCGGCGTTGAGCCGCTTGGCCAGCTCGATGGCCCGCTCCTCGTTGGCGGGGACGGGCCGGCCCTCGGCGTCGACCTCGAGCTCGGCCGGATAGCGCACGACGACGGGGGGCAGGGCGCGGCGCTCCAGCCAACGGTTGCCGTAGAGCACAGCGTAGGTCAACGCCTCCCAAAAGGGCCAGGCCGGGGTGAGGTGGCTCTCGCCGTAGGGATCGCCGAATTCGCCGCGGTGGACCAGCCAGACGGCCTTGGGCGGTTCGAGTTCGATTCGCCGTCCGCCGCCGGACCATCTCAGGCCGTCGACGCGGCCCTCGTTGTCGAGACGGGGCTCCAGCTCCTCCGGGGCCAGGCCCCGGGTCTCGACCAGGCGCACCGCGCCGTCGCTGGTTTCGTAGATGGCCTCCAGCCCGGCGAAGCCGAAATCCAAGCTGGTCAGAGCCTGGGAGATCAACCGCCGCCAAAGGGGAGCCAGGGCGCGGCGCAGCTCGGCGGCCAGCCCCTCGTCGGCGCAGTGGACGTCCCATTCGGCGGCGACCAGGGGCCCCTTGATGATGTTCAGGCAGGCGGCGACGAGTCCGTGGCGGCGCATCCGACGCAACACGCCCAGGGCGGGACGTCCGCTCCGGGGTTGGGTGAGGGCGCCGGCGGCGACGCGGGGGCGGCCGACAGGTCCGGCCGCCAAGCGGCGGCGCTTGAAGAGGGGCACGCGCGACTCCTTGGTTTGGTGTCGGGGGAGGTTCAACCTTGCAGGCCCAGGGAGCGGGCCAGGGGATCGTCATCGATATCGTTCAACTGCTCGCCCAGTCGGGGCGGTGCTGCAGCGTGACCGCGTCCGGCGGCCAGTTCGCAGGCGTAGCCCAGGGCGTCGACGAGATCGTCGTGACGACCGTGGGGGAAGGCCAGCAGCTCCTCGGTGAGGGGGCCGACCTCGGCGGGCAGCCAGAGGCGCCCCGAGGCCAGATGGGCGGCCAGAACGTTGGCGCGCAGCAGCTTGCCCCCCCGGGGGTTCAAAGCGATCACGGGCAGGCGAGCGCGACGACGTAACTCCTGGACGGCGGCGCTCTGGTAGGCCACGCTCTCGATCCCGACCAGGCGCGCGCCGTGGCGTCGTGCTCGGCGCTCCAGCAGTTCGAGCTGGGCGTGGAAGTCCAGCCGGGCCCGCAGAGCCGCCTCGACGTACCAGTCGCCGTCGGCGGCTACGGCCAGCGCGACGAGGGCGAAGTAGTCCTCGCCGCCCAGGGCCAGATCGGCGGCCAACACCCTGAAAACCGGCGGTGGAGCTGCTCCGGTGGGACGGCGCAGCCACTCGGGCCGGAAGAAGGTCCCCGAGGCCAGGGCGACGTCGTTTTGATACTGCAGGGCGAAAGCGACGGGACCCAGCTCCCGGCGGCGCTCCTCCAGACGCTCCCGGGGCCAGCGCGCGGGAAACAGCGGCGCGCCGTCATCGCCCAGGGCGGCCCGACTGCCCTCGTTGGTGGGCACCCCCCGGGCCAACAGGCGGCCGTAGAGGTCCAGGGGATGGTAGCGGGTGCCCACGAGGTGCAGGGAGGCTCCAGGGAGCAGCGTCGGGGTCAGAACGTTGGTGAACCAGGCCTCCAGGCGTTCCCGGCCACGCTGACTCAGGGCGTTGGCCGTTGATACCAGATCGTCGGCGACGACGCCGTCGTGGTGCCGTCCGACCAGCCCCTGACCGGCCCCGGCGGCGGCCAGGACGGGTTCCTTGCGTGAACGCTCCGGACAAGCGAGCCAGAGACAGTCGACGGTGTCACGCTCGATGACGCGCCCGCCGCGCAGCCAGGCGAGCTCTTCACGTCCCAGCACCCGGCGCAACTCGTCCAGGATCAACCGGGCCTGACGCCTGGTGCGCGAGACGACCAGCCAGGCGCCCTGGGGATGAAAAAAGGCCCGTTGGGCCAACAACCCCACGGTGGCCGCCGTGGTTTTGAAAAAGCCCCGCGGGGCCAGCAGGACCGAGCGGGGCTCGCGGTGGAGCTGCTCCAGCCATTCACGGTGGAAGGGTTCGAAGGAGCGTTCCGGGTAGAGGCAGAGCCGCAGGAAAAGCCAGGGGTCTTCACGGAAGAGGCCCTGGAGCAAACGACGCTGCAGATCGGGCTTCAGTCCCCGCAGACGCTGCCAGAGTTCGGCGGACTCGTGGGGCATGGCTCCTCGCCGTTGTTTTCGCCGGCGTCACGGCCGGTTTCGAGCAGGTTCCGCAGACGCTCCAGCAGCTCGGCGGGTATCTCGGTTTCGACTCTGGATCCTGACCCGGCCTCGCGCAGCAGGCGCACGGCCTCGAGCAACTCCCTGGGCTTGGCGACGGTCAGCTCCCCCTCCTCCAACTGTCGCACCGCCCGTTCCAGCAATTTCGACAGCAGGCGCTCGGCGAGCTCATCGCTCATGACACACCCGTCCCCCGCGTCGATGCAGCGTGGAGTAGAACAGGCGTTTGAGTCGCACCTGGCGTCCGCCCGAGGAGTACCAGCGGTCGGCGTCGCGCCACATGAAGTTGTAGATTCGCCGGGCGCGGCGCTCCACACTGTCGATCGTTTCACGGGGATTCTCGACGGTGAGGGCCTCGATGATGGATGACAGGGGCCAGACTTCGCTGGGCAGACGGGCCATGGGTGCTCCCGGTTACATTGGGTATGGCCGGACGGTGTTGTCCGGGGGTGGTGGTATAAAGGTGGAGGAACCAGGTCGTCCCCCTCCATCCCTTCTTACGGATTGAGGGGCGCAAAATATAACACATACTTCATACGTCTATCATATTGGAATACTATTTTTGTCATGACATCTCTACGCGCGCCCGGTTGAGCAATTGCGACAAACGGGGCTGGCTGACCCCCAACCGGCGTGCGATCTCACGTTGCCGCAGGCCCAGAAGGTAGTAGAGCAGCACGGCGCGCCGACGGCGCTCATCGAGACGACGCAGACGCTTCTCCACCTCGAGCTTGATGTGCAGCCAACCCTCCAGGCTGTGCCCGGAACGCTCCGCAGCGCCCCGCTGCACAATGCCGTCGGAACGAACGGCCTTGCAGGTGTAGAGCCGGGCCAGAGCCACGGGGTAGAGTCGCAACATTCCCTCGAGTTCATTCTTGTCGAGTCTTTCTAATTCGTTGCTCACCACAACCTCCCTCATCGATGGTAATAAAAACATCATACGCCCTTGACACTAGCATTGTTGTATACTAATGTCATCATGCTCTTGGGCTGTTAGTCGAGAAGACATAATATTGATATCATACCGCCCTGTCAAGGGTGGTCGGGAGATCCGATGGAAACCCTCGCCGAACGGATCCGACGCCTGCGCGGCGCCCTCAACCTCCGACCCGCCGAACTTGCCCGCCTGGTCGGTGTTCCACCCCAGTATATCGACAACTGGGAAAACCGCAGCCACCGCCCCAGCGCCCGCTACCTGCCCAATCTGGCACAGGCCTTGGGCGTTAGCGAGCGCGAGCTGCTGACCGGCCGACGCTCCACAACGGGACATCGGCTGCGCGAACTCACCCTGGCGGAGCTGCTCGAGGAGGCCGAACAGGCCGCCGCCGCCCTGCCCGGCTACCAGGTCCAACGTTTCCCCCTCGCCGGGGAGATCGCCGCCGGTACACCCCTGGAAGCCGAACTCCTCGAAGCGGAATCCATCGCCACCCACGTCCCCCGGGGCACACCGGAGAACTGCTTTTTCCTACGCGTCCGCGGCGACTCGATGACCGGCGACGGCATCCTCTCCGGCGACCTGGTGCTCATCGACCCCAACTTCGACCCCGAGAAACTCAACGAGCACGACATCTACGCCGTGCTCCTCGATGAAACCGAAGTCACCCTCAAACGCCTGCGCCGCGTCGATGACGTGGTCTGGATGGTGGCCTCCAACCCCCGGGTCCCCCCCGTCCCCCTGCGCAGCGACGACCACGACCAAGCCCGGGTGCTGGGCAGCGTGGCCAAGCTGGAGCGCTACTACCCCTGAAGGCTCTCCACTAACGCAGCGACCTCGGCCGATGGCCCGATGAAAAAACACCGGCCCGAGCCGGCTTTGGCACATTTCTTGCGGAATGCGACGCGCGGCCCGCGAACAGGCCGCCCCGCCCCGCTGCAAGAAATGTGCCAAAGCCTACCCGTTGTTCGGGCGAATGGATGACTTGCTTACTGCAGTTCGGCCGAGGTCGCACGGAGTCGGATCGGGACCCTTGGCGCCGGCTCTCCTTGAGAGGCGTCGTGGTCCGCAATCGACCGGTATCGTTACCAGGCGACGCCGGTTGATCTGGATGTAAGAACTGCTGTAAGCCAAGCTACAGACAGGCTGCGGCTTGGTTCATCCCTTGGGTCAAACGGACGCCAGAGCGGGTTGACGCCGTCCGCGGTCAAGCACTAAAAACCACTCTTGTTTTGTAAATCTCGGCGGCAATAGCTGTTGGGTCTGATTCCCATGATGATCCCGATATCATCATACGCCCTCTTTCTGGTTGTTATTGAAGGGCTTATAGACCGAATGGAAAACGAATGGGTGGTATATAGAAACTACTGGCATAGTAAATTATCCAAAGAGCGTATTGCTTGTTTATACCACATTTTAACTGCAGAAAAGTGGCAGTTGCTGCTGCTACTACACTCATAGTATCAGCAGATTACAATTAGAACCCGATCTGAACAGGGTATGCGATTCCAAGTCGATTCACTACCGAATGATAAACACAACAGAAAACCCGCCGGCCAAGGCGGGTTTTCGGCATTGGTTTTGCCGTGTTCGGTGTAGTGCGAAATGTGCGCTCAGGCCGGCGGCATGTGCTCGTCGAACCAGTCGGCGATGTACTCCAGTCGCTTGACCCGGCGGTCGGGTCGACCGCCCCGGGAGAGCCCGTGGGACTCCTCGGGGAAGCGGATCAGCTTCGTCGGCACACCGTTGAACTTGAGGGCGACAAAGACCTGTTCGGCCTGGGCGATGGGGCAGCGCAGGTCGTTCTCGGAGTGGATGACCAGGGTGGGCGTCTTGGCCTTGGCCAGCGAGGACATCGGCGAGCGTTTCCAGTAGTGCTCGGCGCTGTTCCAGGGGAAGCGGCGTCCGAGCTGCTTCTCGAACCAGATCCCGGCGTCGGAGGCGGCGAAGAAATCGATCAGGTTGCTCACCGAGCGCTGGGTGACCGCGGCGGCGAAGCGGTCGGTATGGCCGATGGCCCAGTTGGTCATGAAGCCGCCGTAGCTGCCGCCGGTGATCCCGCAGCGCTTGGGGTCGACGTAGTCCAGGGACTGGAGGTGGTCCAGAGCGGCCAGGACATCCTGGAAGTCGGGTCCGCCCCAGTCGTCGACGATGGCCCGGGTGAAGCTCTCGCCGTAGCCGGTGCTGCCCCGGGGGTTGGTGCAACAGACGACGTAGCCGCGGCCGGCGAGGTAGTGGAACTCGTGCATCAGCGCCTCGCCGTAGCAGACGTGGGGTCCGCCGTGGACTTCGATGATCGCCGGGTAGCGCTTGGCGGGGTTGAAGTCCGGCGGCTTGATGATCCAGCCCTGGATGCGCTGAGCGGCGCCGTCGATCCAGATGCGTTCCGGCTCATCGAGGCCCCAGGCGCCGATGGTCCGGGTGTTGAGGGAGGTGACCTTGCGCGGTTTGCCCTCCCAGCCGTACCAGTAGACCTCGCCGGGGTTGAGCGCATCCACCCAGCCGTAGGCCAGGCCCTTCTCGTGGATGCGGAAGCGGGTCACCGCTCCGCGCTCGCGGATGACCGGCTTGGGGACCTTGTCGCCGCGCAGATCGATCTGCCAGAGGCTGGTGGTTCCCTTCTCGGTGAGCTGAAAGTGCAGGAAGCGCCCGCAGGGGCTCCACTGCGGCCGCTCCGTGGGGCAGATGCCATTGACGTCGTCGATGACCGAGCCGCCGATGTAGCCCAGGGCGCCGGTGAGGTTGCTCGTGCGTCCCCACTCGCGCTCGTAGAGGTAGAGCCGCGGCTCGCGGCCGGCCGGGTCCTCGGGGAACTCGCCGCCCAGCCAGGCCAGATTGCGCCCGTCGGGGCTGCAACTCAGCAGGAACTTGGGTCCCGGCGGCGTGGTGAGCTTCTCGGGCTGGGGCTGGTCCATGGTCAGGTCCAGCTTGATCAGGTCGATGTACTCGGATTCACGGTCCGGGTCCTCGCGGCGGCAGGCCAGGTAGTAGAGGGTCTCGCCGTCGGCGCTGAGGCAGAAGTCGTTGTTCTCGAAGCGGTCGTCGGTCAACTGTGTCGTCGAGCCCCGGGAGAGGTCGAGGCGGTAGATATCGAAGCTGTCGCGGGGACGCCAGCCGGCGCCGTCGAGGCGGTAGAACAGGCGGTCGATCTCGCGGACCGCCGGGGCCTCGGGCTTGCCCTCGGGACCCTTGACGGGCTCGTCGGCGGCGCGGAAGGCATAGTAGATGCTCTTGCCGTCGGGGGCGAAGACGAACATCGCCACCTCGCCGAAGAGCTCGGGTCCGACGGGGGCGGCCTCGCCGCCCTCGGTGGGCAGCAGGTGGAAGCGCAGCTTCTTCTCGTCGGCCCGATTGGAGAGGAAGGCGATGGCGTCGCCCGCCGGGTTGAAGCGGGGCAGGATGTCGTTGTGATCACCGAAAGTGACCCGTTGCGCCCGACCATCGGGATGGGTCCACCAGAGGTCGTTGAAGGACCGGCGCCGCTTCTCATCGATGCGCCGCACGCCGAAGATGATGCGGTCGCCCTGGGGGGCCAGGTCTAAGTTGGTGACGGCGCTGAGCTTGGTGAAATCATCGGCTTTGACGGCGCGGGGCATCGTGCCTTCCTTCGTCGGTGCTGCTTGAACATCGTGGCTAATAGAAAGGATGATTTTAGGCCCAGCGGGGAGGCTTTGGCAAGCGAAACCGGCTTTCTTTTCGACACGGCGGGCGCCGCCGGCAGGATTCCCGTCTTCGGACTGCTCGAGCGCGGCGGCGAGGTCCGCGTCATCCTGCCGCCCAACTGCAGCGAGAAGCACCTCCCGGGGGCCATCCTGGAGATCGTCGAACTGGACTCGATCGTCTACTCCGACGACTGGAAAGCCTATAACAAGCTGTCAATCAACGGTTTTCGCCACAGGTGGATCAATCACCACAACGAGTTCGCCACCATAAAGAACCATGGCATCATGGAACTTGTTCGGACCAAATCAAGGCTGATAAAGAGAGCTTCACGAGCAAGGATTGGCTGATTAGTTGCGTACGATTTCACTCCCGATACTATTCTGCGCGGTCTTGTTGCTTGATATTGTGGTAGTTATGAGTCGGGTGGCAAATGGATGGTCGTTTTTGGCGGCAACGAGGCAGGGCAGGTTATCCACGAAGCTGGCACCTTACAGCCGCCACTTTTCGACTGCTGAAAAGTGACAGGTGCGTCTGCTACAAAACGTGTATTATCATCAGGATACAATCACAATCCATTCCGAACTGGGTATATGATCCCAGAACCATATCAACGGCATCGAGAGCTTCCGGGGCGCGCCCAACGTCACTTTAAAGCCTATCACGGTGGCTTCGAAGGCGACTTCAGGGTCTTCATCGGGGAAAGGTCGCTCCGATTCAACCAAAGAAACGATCCCGGCATGATAGACTACCTAAATAGCATCCTGATTGGTCCATGATCTTGTGTGATCCCTATCAGTTACCACGAGCGTAGCAAACATCGGTTCATGCGGGAGTGAGAACGCATTCCATTGACTGCGTCTATCCTGCGTCTGTTCCGCGCCTGTCCGGATGCAAGGGATGCCCCCCTGCGGGCCGGAGCCGCGAACTCCGCCCGTTCTACGGTTCATCCGCCCGGAGCCGGGTCCCCGGGCATCCCGCGCTTACCCGGCTGAAATCTGGACGAGATGTCAAGATGCACTTTAGCAGACATTCCGCGTGGAATGGGCTAAAATGGGATAATGGAAAATCATCCAGGGACACCCGGTTTTATCCCAG
>WJMB01000070.1 GCA_014728185.1 Candidatus Coatesiibacteriota bacterium | reverse complement strand
TTTGGCCAGGCAGTTGATAATGGAGCTGCGTGACGTCGCTACGGGCATCATGGGAATGTGTAAACCCGCTTGACCCGCCACAAACAACTAATCCGATGTGCAAACCTGATTGCCCGCCAACTGCTGATAATTGAACGATATCCAGTAACACCATGGTCTGTGACAGTTAAGTGATCCCAATGGTAATAAGGGTATGCTAAAGATGATTGTGGGGTCAACAAAGTGCATTTCTGGTAAGTGAAGAACGACCCGGCAGGCCGCTCCCAATCAGCCTGATTCATTTCTGACATGTTCCACGATGCCAGGATTACTAGCGCTTTTTACAGTATCGAGTAGAGGTGCTCGGGCCGGCGAGTTTGCAGCTTCCTCTTTTTAAACCTTTCACTGCCAATGATACAGGTCTGATACCCTGCAAAAGTCTCCATCTCTGCGACGGCCCCGGTATCTGCTTTTAATCAACCCGTCGAGACCATACACCCTCAACCCCCCAACCTGCGCCATGACCGACGAAGCCCCCGTGGAACCCACCGCTGAAGCCGCGTTCCAAGCGCCCTTTCAGAGCCGCAACCCCTGGCGCAACCTCCTCGTCGCCCTGGCCCTGGTCGGACTGATCGCGCTCAGCGGGATGACGGTGCGGCCGATGGCCAACGTCGAGGCATACACCAACCTGATTACCGGGCTGGCCTGCGTGGCTCTGATTTTCCTGAACCGCTTCTGGGTCCTGGCGGCGACGACCGCCGGTCTGGCTCTGGGCGTGATCGGCCTGCCCCTGTTTCCCGAGGGACACGTCGGCTTCGCCTTCCTGTTCTCCGGAGCCGGCGGCTTCTACCTGGCGCCGCTGATCATGGCCGCCCTGGGGGGCTGGCTTTACCAGCGCGAGCTGGAGGATGACGGCTATCCCTCGCCCAAACGCTTCGTTCTGGGGCTGCTGCTGGGCTTGCTGGCATCCGTTGTGCTCGGAACGGTTTGGCTGGCCGTCTTCGGTGAACGGACAAGCTGGGCCAATCTGCTGGTCTCGGGCACGCTCTGGCAGACTCTCAGCCTGGCCTTCCAGGGCCTGATCGCCTTCTCGATCAGCTTCTTCGTCCGCAACGAACAGCGTAAGCGGGCCTACTGGAAGCGCCGCCTGCAAGAGTATCGGCGCAACCTGGACGAGCGCGAGCGGTTGCTGGACGCTCGCGACGAGGGCCGCCTCAAGCTCGACGAGGGCCGTCGCGAGGATGAGGATGTCATCCGGGAGCGCGAGCGCCTGCGCAAACGCGAGGAGGAGGACGACCTGCCGCCCTGGGTGCGGCTGGATTGACAATGTTCTTCGAGCTGATTGTTCGCTTGACTGTGGGGCGACTTGTCGGAGGCGGGCGATGGTGATGAATGCTTGGAGTTATCCCTCGTTATTGAACCGGTACTTCTCGCTAATAGCTAGTCATTATGTGCTTTATAGCTGCACATCCCGTCACTGTCCGTGCGTTGCCTGGTGGCAGAAAATCTGACTTGCTCTATGAGGACGATGAAAGTCGGGAAACCACGACTCCTGATTCGTATCTCTGGCTTAGCGGAATGATGTAGGCTGAACGCTTTCAAATAGCGACTTTAGCAGATATGACAACCCTTTGGCTCGTCGATTATAAGCCTTTCACGGGGTAGTCGTCAGCACTTGCGTACAAAAATGCAGCTCATTTTTTAGTTTTCGACGTGGGTTGGTTTCTGGTGATAATCCCTTAGGCATCGTAAACACTGACCTGACAGAATCGTGCTTGTATCCTGTTGATAATATAAGGTATCATTAGATATATGTCACATGACAGGCCTTTTTTAAATGGCGGCTAATACGGATCTTTGCGAACCCAAATATCAGTACAGTTGTATATGTCCTGACAGGTGATTGCCACTGGCTTCTAAGTATCGTAATAACAAGTGATAAGGGCTTGCAAGATGAGCGTTTGATTGAACCGGAGTAAGTTCGGGTGGTGAGTAACGGCCCGGCAAGCCGCTCCCAATCAGTGCGATTTGGCCCGAGTTCGTTCCATGATGCCATGATTAAATATACTGCCGTAAATCGTGCACCTTGTTCTAGCGGTGCAGGGTAAACAGGCCGAAGTTCCGGGTATCGGCAAGGTCTCCAATCAGATTCCCAATAAAAGACGGGGACCAAGCGGTCCCCGTTGGTATATCCTTTGAATAGCCGGTTCTAGGGGTAGATCCCCCGCAACTGCGTCGCCCGGGCGACCCGCTCGATGGCGAACCAGTAGGCGGCATCGCGCAGACAGATGTTCTTCTCCTCGGCCAGGACCCAAACGCGGTCCAGGTTGCGGTCCATGATCTCGTCGAGCTTGGCGTTGACCTCTTTCTCGTGCCAGAAGAAGAACTGCAGCCCCTGAACCCACTCGAAGTAGCTGACGATGACGCCGCCGGCGTTGGCGAGGAAGTCGGGGATGACCACGACGCCCTTGTCGTAGAGGATCTGGTCAGCCTCGGGGGTGGTGGGGCCGTTGGCGCCCTCGGAGATCAGCTTGGCCTTTATCCGCGGGGCGATGGATTCGGTGAGCTGGTTCTGCAGGGCGCAGGGACAGAGCACGTCGCAATCCAGGGTGAGCAGCTCCTCGTTGGTGATGCGGTCGCCCTCGAGCATGTTGCAAACGCTTTCGTCCTCGCTCATGGCGCGCTCTTTGCCCTTGGTGGGGTCGAGCCCCTTGGGGTTGTAGACTCCGCCGTAGTAGTCGGAGAGACCGACGACCTGGCAGCCGACTTCGTGGAAGAGCACGGCGGCCCAGTAGCCGACGTTGCCGAAGCCCTGGATGACGATGCGGGCGTCTCGGGGCTCGATGCCCTTCTTGCGCATGGCGTTCATGGCTGCGACGAAGACGCCGCGGCCGGTGGCGGCGGTGCGACCCTCGGAGCCGCCCAGGGAGATGGGCTTCCCGGTGACCACGCCCAGGGTGGTCTTGCCGACGTTCATCGAGTAGGTGTCCATGTACCAGCT
The DNA here is from genome assembly GCA_014728185.1 of Candidatus Coatesiibacteriota bacterium. Taxonomy (GTDB): domain Bacteria; phylum RBG-13-66-14; class RBG-13-66-14; order RBG-13-66-14; family RBG-13-66-14; genus WJMB01. The sequence continues at coordinate 6,793 of WJMB01000070.1, read as the reverse complement.
CATTATCCGACCGTCGGTGTTCATGTCCGGAGCGGGGATGTCCTTCTCAGGGCCGACCAGGGGCTGGATTTCGGAGAAGAAGCGCCGCGAGAGGCGCTCGAGCTCGCCGGCGGAAAGTTCGTGGACGTCGACGTGGATGCCGCCCTTGCCGCCGCCGTAGGGGATCCCGGCCAGGGAGCACTTCCAGGTCATCCAGGTGGCCAGGGCCTGGACCTCGTCGACGGTGACATCGAGGGAGTAGCGGATGCCGCCCTTGGCCGGACCGCAGGCGGTGTTATGCTGGCAGCGGTAGCCCTTGAAGGTGCGGATGGTGCCGTCGTCCATGCGCACCGGGACGTTGACCGACAGGGTGCGCGCCGGCTCCCGCAACACGTTGCGGTAGCTCTGTTCCAGGCCCATCATCTCGGCGACCTTGTCGAACTCGCGCTGGGCCTGACGTAGCGCGCTGTATTCCTCGGACATCGTTCCTCCTGTGGTGGGTAGACCCCGGGTGAAAGTGCGATGAGGCCGGGGACCTCTTGGATGGAGCGGGTGATCGACGGCTGTTGGACCGAGCGGGGAGAAGCGTACTACATTGTGAAAAATATGTCAAGCCTATTCGTATACCATAAGCGCATCATAGTCAATGAGATAGGCGCTGTTGTACCAAGGTGATCGAGCTCGCGGCGGTGGAACCCTTGCCCCCCCTTTCCACTCGGCGGGGTTTACTTCGGCGGCCGCGGGGGCGCATACCGGACGGGCGCCGGGGCAAGGGTTCCGCCGTGTCACGGGGTACGGAACGCTCAGCCGCTGATATCGAGCTCGGGCAATTCAGCGGCGGACTCGGCGGAACGGCGGGGCCGCAGGTCCAGCTCGCCCCGGGCGGCCCGTTTGATGAACTCGCCCCAGTTGGTCGGCTCGACGTCCTCGATGACGGTGCCGAAGACGACGCTGTAGACGACCTCCATCCCTCCGACGACCTGCCCGAAGACGACGTAGTCGCCGTCGAGTTGTGGCAGGGGGTTGAGACAAACGTAGAACTGGCTTCCGCCGGAATCGGGATCGGCGGCGCGGGCCAGGCCCACTGCGCCCTCGAGGTGGGAGAGGGTGGCGTTTTCGAAGGGGATGGTGTAGCCGGGTCCGCCGGTGCCGGCCAGGGTGGGGTCGTCCCAGTGGGGGCAGCCGGCCTGGATCACTCCGCCGGGCTCGACGCGGTGGAAGCCTATGCCGTCGTAGAAGCCATTGTCAGCGAGTTCGACGAAGTTGGCCACGGTCTCGGGATTGACGCTTTCGTGGAGCAGGATGTAGAACTCGCCGACTTCGGTGATCACCCGGGCGACGGGGGTCTCGGCGTTCGGCGCCGGGTATGGTCCGGCGGCCTCTTCGGAGCAGGCGAGCAAGGCGATGAGGCTGATGGAGAGAAGCGGAACGAGGGGGGATTTAATCATCTTCTACCTCGGGGGTGGCGTCGATGCGCGGTCTAATCTGCAGGGGGTCGTCGATATCGCGGCGCAAGGCGCGCTCGCGGAACACGGCGTAGTCGATCAAATCGACGGTTTCGATCAGCGTGCCCGCCTCGACGGCGTGGACGATCTCCATCCCGGCGATCACGCTGCCGAAGACGACATAGTCGCCGTCCAGGTGGGGCCGGGGTGCCAGGCAGACGTAGAACTGGCTGCCGGCGGAGTTGGGGTCGGCGCTGCGGGCCATCCCCACGGCGCCTTCGAGGTGGGTCAGCGCGGCGTTTTCGAAGGGAATGGAGTAGCCCGGGCCGCCGCTGCCGGCCAGCTCGGTATCCCAGAGCGGGCAGCCGGCCTGGATGACGTGGCCCTCGACGACGCGGTGGAAGCCGATACCGTCGTAGAATCCGGACTCGGCGAGGGCGATGAAGTTGGCGACGGTCTCCGGGGTGATGGCATCGTGGAGCAGGATGTAGAAGGAGCCCAGCTCGGTACGCACCTCGGCCACGGGGGAATCGGCGATGGCGCCGGGGATCAGATAGTCCGTGGCGAGGGCGCCGGTGGAGAGCGCCAAGAGCAAGACCAGATGGAAGGGCTTCATAACAACCTCCCGGCGGGAGAAGACGTTGCCGGTCTGGGGATCGCGGTTGACCGTCCATTGCGGGGCGAGGGTTCACGTCATGCTGAAGCGGCGGTGGGAACCCTTGCAGCGGCTTTTGGAGAGGGGCGGGACCGCTTGGCCGCCAGAGCCTTCCACAGTGAATCGAGTACCGCTCCGCCGATCCCTTACCCAAATCCTTGTTAGAAAGCTGTTGAAGCGGGGGGGGGAGGAACAAATTGGTGCTGTTCGCGGTCTCCGCGAGAGCGCCGCTCCAGCGGCTGTTGTCGATGCATTTTGGGGAAACGGGGGAGGGGCGTCGGAAGGCTGGTCGGTCTTCGGGCCGCGGTGAGCGGGAAAGCTCGGGGTGACCCTGCGGATAGTTCATCGTAGATGATAGCACAGCGGCGAAGTCTTTTGACCGCCGCGGCGGCGGCGGTGTATAATAACCCCCCTTTACACTGGACAACTATACCTGCGCCCGCTGCCGGACGGCTTCATGCGCCCGGCTTCGCGGCAGCCGCGGGAGGACGATTTGCCCAAGAGCCTTTTCCATCCGTTGATCATCGCCGCCGCTCTGTCGATCCTGCTCTTCGTCGGCGCCTGTCAGCCCCCCGACGACGATGATATCCCCGAGCGGGCCAGGGAGCACTTCGAGCGGGCCAGCGAGGCGTACAACGACGGCGACTACGCCGGTGCGATCAGCGGCTTCACCGCCGTGGTCGACATCTACTCCTACACCCGGCTCTACCCCCTGGCCCTCTACCGCCTGGCCTACTCGGAGTACCAGCTCGGGGACTTCGACGGCGCGGCCGGTCACTTCGCCCGCTTCATCAGCGAGTTCCCCGAGCACGAGCTGATCGACGACGCCCGCCTGCTCTACGCCCGAGCGCAGAGCGAGCGCGGCCGTTATTACGAAGCCGCCGAGAGCCTGGGCGCGCTGGCCTCGGACCCGGACAACCGCTTCTTCGACGTCGCCCTGGAGAGCTTTCAGGAGCACTTCGCCGTCCTCGACCGTGGCGAGAAGCGCGCGCTGCTGGAGACCTTCGCCGAGAGCTACCTGGGCGCCTATCTGTTCTACACCCTGGGCGAGGAGGCCTACCAGCGCGGGGACCTTGAGTCCGCCGCCCTGTACCTGCGCCGGTTGGAGGACCACCCCCTGGACACCCCCTACCGCACGGCGGGGCGCGAGCTGCTGACCGAGGTCAACGACAAGCTCCGGCTCGAGCCCAAGGTTATCGGCTGTCTGGTGCCCCTCTCCGGCGACTGGGCTCCCTACGGGCGCGAGGTGCGCACGGCGGTGGAGCTGGCCGTCAGCCGTTACAACGCGGGCCACGAGCGCAAGATCGAAATCGTCGCCGTCGACAGCCGGGGCACGCCGGAGGGAGCCGAGTTGGGCCTGCGCAGTCTGGCCGAGGATTCCCAGGCCGTGGCCGTCATCGGCCCCCTCTCCTCGACGGCCTTCGGGGCGATCATCCAACTGGCCGAGGACTACGAGCTGCCGCTGATCACCCCGGCGGCCACCGAGGCCGGCCTGGCCGAGCGTTCCAACTACGCCTTCCGCAACGCGATGACCTACGAGAACCAGTGCGAGACCCTGGCCGAGTTCTGCAGCGACCGCCTGGGCCTGGACCGCTTCGGCATCCTCTACGAGGATACGGCCTATGGCGAGGGGATGCGCCGGGCCTTTCGCGAGGCCGCCGACGACAATAACATCGACGTCGTGGTCGAACAGTCCTTCCCCCTCGAGGCCAAGAGCTATACCAGCGAGTGCAAGGTCTTCCGCCGCCAGGGCCTCGACGGCATCTTCATCCCGGCTCACCAGCCCCACATCACCGAGCTGGCCAGCCAGTTGGTCTTCTACGGCATCGTCGCCGAACTGGTCGGCGGCAACGGCTGGAACGCCGAGTCGGTGACCCGGATGGGGATGCGCTACGTCGAGGGCGCCATCTTCTGCGACGCCCTCTACCTGCGCAGTCGTGACGCCGATGTGCAGTCCTTCATCGCCGGTTACCGCAGCCGCCTGGGCTCGGACCCGACCTTCCTGGCCGCCCACGCCTACGACTGCTTCGGCATGCTGGCCTGGTGCATCGACGCCGGAGCGCTGACCCGGCCCGAGCTGGCCGTCGAGCTGCGCTCCCTGCGGGCCTATCCGGGATTGATCGGCGAAACCCACGTCGACGCCGATGGCGAGGCCCACAAGCCGCTGACCATCCTGACCATCGTCGAAAACGAGATCGTCGAGTTCGGCACCAGCTTCGGCGGCTACTAGGCGAATCGTCAGCGAGTGGTTGCAGCGCTCCGGTATTCCCGTTGGGGCGTTTGCAATGCCTAGTCCGCCTCGGAGGGGATAAACCGAGTCGCAGCAACCGTTATGCTCGGCACGGTTCGCCCACCGTTACGGCGCCGGAATCAAGACTCGCTGGAGCCGGTGGGCTCTCCTGGAGTCGCAATCAGGCTTGAGCCGTTATCGCGAGGTTCACGGCGATCCCACGGCAGCCAAAGCTCTTGCACGGGCGCCCAGGGATAACCCTGTACCGCCCGCCTTCTTCAATCGAGGAAGGCTGTTATCGTAACCAGTCTGCCCCACGTGTAATTGCCCGCGGGATTATCACACGTTCCTGAACAGGCATATATCGCTAATAGCTTGTTATCATGTACTTTATAGCTGCGCGAGCTGTCACTGCCCGTGCGTCGCCTGGTGGCGGAAAACCAGGCTTGCCCGAAGCGGCCGCTGCCAAGAGGATGCCAAGAGGATGCCAAGAGGACCCTGAGAGACGGGAAGTCGCGACTCCTGACTTGCATCCCGGGCTTACCAGTATTATGGATGCTAAATCTTTTCAAACAGATGGTTTAGCTGATATGAAAACCTCTTTGGCCCGTCGAGCTGAAGGCCCTCATGTGGTAGTTCTGAGCACATCCGTTCTAAATTCCGCTGTTTCTAGGTTTCGACGTAGGTTCAGTTTCAGGTGATAATCCCTTGCCCGCTTAGTGGCATCTTACTGGTTTTCTACTAGGGATCGTATACCCTGACTGGAACTGATCGTGATTGTATCCTGTTGATAATATAGGTGATTATCATCAGATACCTGCCATATGGCAGGCAATCAAAAAGTGGCGGCCAATACGGGTATGTTCTTTAGCTGACCCATATTACAGCACACTTATATGCCCTTGCGGCAAGTCGCCACTAGCTCCTAAGTGCCTTAATAACAAGCAGTAAGGGCTTACGAGCTGAAGGCCTGATTAAAGAAGGAGTATGTCCGGGTGGGAAATACCGGATTAGCAGGCCGCTGCCGATCAGCGTGATTTGGTCCGATCAGGTTACATGATGCCCTCTACTAATTAAGCCCGCAGATTGATAGTCTCACCGTGTTTCCCTACCAACCCACAGGCTCGTCTCACTCGATGAGCAGTCCCGCGATCAGCCCGGACCTCGAAAGACGAAGCTGGCCCGCCCCCGGCTGGCGGGTCTTGAGCGCCCTGGCGCTTCTGGGGGCGATGTCCGGCCTGTACCTGCTCTCCGCCCAGTCCCGCCTGCCCCAGCCCGAGCTGCCCCTGGCCGGTCTCGATAAACTCCAGCACGCTCTGGCCTACGCTCTGCTGGGCGCGGCGGCTCAGGCCGCCTGTGGTGTGCGTCGCGGCGAGGGGTCCATCCTGCCCGCCGTGATCCTGGTGGCTGTCTACGCCGTCTTCGACGAGCTGCACCAGGCCCGGGTCCCCGGGCGCGACGCCTCAGCCTTCGACGCCCTGGCCGACTTCGGCGGCGCCGTCCTCGGGGCCGTCTGGGTCCGGTGGCTGGCGGCCCGGCGTGGAAGCCGCGGGAAGTAGATTCACCTTTGGTTCTTTGGATCATCCCGGGAAAGCGGATCAACATCGGTAACCTGGATAGCTTCATCTGGGAGTGGAGCCATGAATAGGGACTCGACGCAAGGTGTCAACCCGTGAGGGCGGCCAACTGGAGTTAGCGTTAAACAAAGCACGAGCCCGCTGCCGGCGCATCACTCACTAACAGTACTAAAACCCTTGGGTGGGATCAAAATCCTCCGGTTTCTGCATTGAAAAAGGCTAGTCGATGCTTTATGCCACAAATCGACTCTTTAAAGATGGCAGCTTATTGAGCTAGGGATTATCACACCTTCCTGAACAGGCATATAACGCTAATAGCTTGTTATTATGTGCTTTATAGCTGCGCGAGCTGTCCCTGTCCATGCGTCGCCTGCTGGCGGAAAACCAGACTTGCTCTATGAGGACGCTGCAAGAGGGCGCTGCAAGAGGACGCTGAGAGACGGGAAGTCGCGACTCCTGACTTGCATCCCGAGCTTACCGGTAACAAGTGGCTAAACGCAATCAAATAGCGTCTTTAGCAAACATGACAACTCTTTGCTCGTCGTAGTGAGGCCTTTCGTGAGATATTTCTCAGCACCTTCGTTTTTAAATGCCGCTCTGTTGTGTTCTCGACGTAGGTTCAGTTTCAGGTGTTTTTACCTATGCTAATAGTCTGTTATATCATGCTAAGGCATCATGGAACGTGATCGGACAAAATCAGGCTGATTGGGAGCGGCTTGCCGGGCTGCGATCCAATTCCCTGAAATGCGCGTTTTAGATCAAGCGTTTTTGCATTCCCCTACTACCTGTTATTACGACATTTAGGAGTCAGTGGCGATCTGCTGTCAGAGCATATACCAGTGCGCAGATATCTGTGTTAGCCAAGGATGACACTCTTCTTAATTGCAATTATAAATGCCCGTTTTGT
>WJMB01000394.1 GCA_014728185.1 Candidatus Coatesiibacteriota bacterium | reverse complement strand
CGCTGTCTGCTATCCGATGACGCCGGAGCTCTACGCGGGTTACATGCGCGGTCGCTTCGCCCACCGGGTCTACCCGGACCAGGAGAGCCGCTACGAGACGGCGGCGGTGTTCGATTTGGACAAGGCGCACCTCTTCGGGCACTGGCGCGTGGAGAACGAGCGCCTGCGGCACTTCCGCGAGGTCGACCCCCCGGGCGACCGCGTCACGATCCGCTTCCGGGCCACGGAGGTCAATGCGGTGCTCGAGCCGGCCAAGGGCGAGGCGTATCGGGTGCCCGTGGAGCTGGACGGCGAGCCGGTCTCGAGGGAGGAGGCCGGCGAGGACGTCCGCTGGGATGACGACGGTTCGAGCTACCTGCTGGTGGACTCGGGGCGGATGTACCGGGTGGTCGAGACGCCGGAGTACGGCGATCGGCTGCTGACCTTCTTCGCCGATGGTCCGGACTTCGCGCTCTACGCCTACACCTTCGGGGCCTGCGCGGTTCCGGAGTAGGGCGGTTTCGCCTCCGCGCCGCGGGTGGTATAATGAGCGGTGAGCCTTGCAGAAGAGAGGAAACGGTGAAAGACAAGAAGGTGCGCGAGACGGTCAACGTGCCCGAGGGGCCTTTCGGCCCGGCGCTCTGGCGGGGCCTGACCCTGCTGGCGCTGCTCTTCGCCGGGTACTACGGGCTGATGTTCCTGCGGGCCGACCGGATGGCGATGCCCGTCCACGCCTGGGCCTACGCGGCCTGGGCCGTGCTGACACTGCCCTGGTGGCTGCGCTGGGTGCTGGTGGGCTACTGCGACGGCGTGTACCGCGCCTTCGGTCCGCCGGCCGGCTGGCTCTTCCGCGACCCCCGGCCCTGGGCCGGTCTCAAGCGCTGGCTGCTCTGGCTGACCCTGGCCGGTCTGGTGCTCTACCCCGCGGTGGGGATGGGCCTGGCCCTGGCCGGCGGCTTCTCGCTGCGGCTGCTGATCGCCCTGATCGTCGTCGTGCTGACGGTGCTGGTCAATCTGCTGCTGCTGGAGCGCTACGCGGCCCGCGTCTGCCGGGCCGCCTGATGCCCCGACGCCCCAAGCTGGGCCAGCACTTCCTGGCGAGCGAGGGTGTGGCGCGGCGCATCGTCGAGCTGGTGCCCCCCGGGGCGGCGGTGGTCGAGATCGGCCCGGGGCGCGGCGCGCTGACGACGGGCCTGGTTGAGCGCGCCGGGAGCTATCTGGGCGTCGAGCTCGACGACCAGCTTGCCGATCGCCTTGCTGAGCGCCTTGGTGAGCGCGATGGTTTCAGGCTGGTCAAGGGCGATTTCCTGGCCTTCACACCGCCGGCGGAGCTGGGCGAGGAGCTGACCCTGGTGGGCAACGTGCCCTACGCGGTCTCGGCGCGGATCGTCCAGCGGGCCGTGGCGGAGCCGCGCTACCGACGGGCCGTGCTGATGTTCCAGCGCGAGTTCGCCCGGCGGCTGACCGCCGGGGCCGGGGAGAGCGACTACGGCTCGCTGTCGGTCTACGTGGATTACCACTGGCGTACCCGGATCGCCCTCCACGTACCGGCCGGGCGCTTCCGGCCGCCGCCCCGGGTGGACTCGGCGGTGATAGTCGCCGAGCGCCGGGAGGTTCCACCCATTGAGGTCGACGATCCCGAGGCCCTGTTCACCCTGGTGCGGGCCTGCTTCGCCCGGCGGCGCAAGCAGTTGGCCAACGCCGACCGCCGCGGCCTGGGCGTCGATCGGGAGACCTGGCTAACGGCCCTCGAGGCCGCCGACATCCCGCGCAACGCCCGGGCCCAGGAGCTGGCCCTGGCCGACTTCGCCCGCCTGCTGTCCATCCTCAAGCAACCCACCGTTGACAACCATGAAGCCTGATCCCCGTTTCGACCGCGACTATCCGGCGCTGATCGAGCGCCTGTGCGCTTGGCTGCGCGGCTACGTTCGCGGCGCCGGTTACAGGAAAGTGGTCGTCGGCGTCTCCGGCGGGGTGGACTCCGCCGTCAGCGCCGCCCTGGCCGCGCGGGTCCTGGGGCCGGAGAACGTCCACGGCCTGTTGCTGCCCCACGCCGAGAGCGACCCGACCTCGGAGCGCGACGGGCGCCTGGTCTGCGAGCATCTGGGGCTGCCCCGGGAGCTCGTCGAGATCACCGACTACTGCGCCCCCCTGCTGGCCGGAATCCCCGCCGGGGAGCGCCTGCGCCGGGGCAACGTCAAGGCCCGGGTGCGGATGATCCTGCTCTTCGACCGCTCGGCGGCCCTGCCCGCCCTGGTGCTGGGCACGGGGAACAAGACCGAGATCCTGCTGGGCTACGCCACCCTCCACGGCGACGACGCCTGCGGTCTGGACCCCCTGGCCGAGCTCTACAAGACCGAGGTCTGGGAAGCGGCCCGGGCGCTGGACCTGCCCAAAGCTGTCATCGAGAAGGCCCCCTCCGCCGACCTCTGGGCCGGGCAGACCGACGAGGGCGAGCTGGGCATCAGCTACCGCCGGGCCGACCGGGTGCTTTACGACCACGTCGAGGGCGACCTGGACCGTGCGGCCCTGATCGCCTCGGGCCACCCGTCCGGAGTGGTCGACCACCTGCTGGACATCGTGCGGCGCAGCGCCTTCAAGCGCCGCGGACCCGCCGCGCCGCCGAGTTACCGCTGAGCACCCTCCGGATACGACGGGGGACGGCGTAAACCGTCTGCTTTACACTTCACCCACAACAAAGGAGGGGATCGGATACCCTGTCCGGAGCGGATCGTGATTGTCACCTGCTGATGATACACGTGATGATCAGCATTACTTGTCACGAAGGGCTGGAAAAAAATGGCGGCTAACAAAGACGTGATCTCAGGCGATACTAGATAACAGCAGACGGGATTATCACACGTTTATGGACCGTCACTTCTCGCTAATAGATTGTCATTCTATGCGTCATGGCTAAAATAGCTACTTTATCGTGGTGTCGATTTGTGACAATAACTATGCGACTAGCAGTTGATGCGGCTGGAAGTCGGAGGGTTTTGGTCCCGCTCAAGCTCGTGGAAGATGTGAGTGAATGATCTGCCTGCGGCATTCTGTTGCTTGCTTTTGCTCTTGTGTAAGCTACCCGCCTTCAATATTCGGGTTCAGACTTATAGCATTAGGCATCATGGAAAGTGCTCGGACCAAATCAGGCTGATTGGGAGCGGCTTGCTGGGCTGTGGTTCACTTCCTTGAAATGAACCTTTTAATCAAGTGTTAAATTAGCATACTCTTGTTACTCGTCGTTACGACACTCAGGAGTCAGTGACAATCTGCTGTCAGGGCATGGACAGGTGTGCGAATATCTAGGCTTGCTAAGGATGACACTCTTCTTTGCCGCCACTTTTTTGACTGCCCGTCTTGTGACACGTATCCGATACTAATCACGCTTATTATCAGTATTCATTCACAATCAGTTCCGGTCAGGGTTTACGATGCCCAGCATTGATCAAGGCCCCCTCCACGACGCAGGTCTGCTTTTTGCAAATGTGGGTCCAGTTTCTTGTGATAATCCCCAGTACACTTGTATTTATCCGGTGCGCAGCGTGCAATCTTGGCATAAGTGTAGAAATAACAGGCAGTAAAAGGTGTTCAAAATGAGTGCTTGATCAACAATGGGGCATTTCCGGGAGGTTGAGAGGACCAAGCGAACCGCTTTTAACCAGCCTGGTTCGGTCCTGACACGTTCCATGATGCCTTCGGTTGTTTCCGATAACTCCGCGAGCTTATTGACAAAGCCCCTTTTTCTCTTGTCTAAAATGTGCTAAAGTTATCTTTGTTGCACTGCCTCAAGTAACCACCGCTTAAACGGGAGGATGATGATGAGGAAGCTGCTTATAGCTATCCTGGTCTTGACCGCCGCTGTTTTCGCCGCCGAGATGGAGTTCCAGCCTGGTCCGGACACCGGCGTGGACGCCGCGATCTACGAGGATGCCCCCGCGGACATCTTTTCGAATCTCAACTTCATGCGTATCCGCTTCTATCAGGCCGACGAAACGGAGACAGAAAACCGTCAAGGCCTGATCTACTTCGACCTGGCCGTTCTGGAAGGCGCCACGATCAACAGCGCCTATCTGACCCTTTACAACTTCGACTCCAGCACCGACGCGCCGGATTATGGCTACATCGCCCCGGCGACACGCAGTTGGACCGAAGCCAACGCCACCTGGGACCGGATGGGCGGCTATTACGATGACGACGCCAAGGTCGAATACACCGGTTCCTGGCCCACCGACGGCGCCTATCTCGACGATATCGACGTCACCGACATCGTCAACGGCTGGGTAAATGGTGGTGTAACCAACAACGGTTTCTACATCTGGCTCGAGATCGACTCGCCCAGCAGCGGTGATATGGTCGGCCTGAAGATCGCCGCCAGTGAAGAGGTCTTCAATCCGGACTACCGGCCCAAACTGACCGTCGACTACGACGCCGCCACCATCGTCGAGTCCAGTTGGGGCGAAATCAAGGCCATCGATTAGCCGCAGCCGCGGTTGATCGTGATCGGTTGATCAATGAGTTGAACGGGGACCAAGAGGTCCCCGTTTTCTCGTCGAGTTCAACTACCAGAAGCGGCCCTTGCACGAAAAAACTGTTTGGAGCAAGACGGCTGAAAGCACAGGGGGTACAGCGGCGTTTACTGAATCCGACTTGTTGACTTGTCTCTGAACCGCCTTGACCAGTTTAGTGTTGTGGCGCTGACTCTCAGTCAGATGGGCAAGCAGCCGTACGGGGACTGCTTGTGAAACTTGCGGTTGTCACGTCTGTTTGGAATTATGACGTGCCTACACCTCGGGCGGTGTTCACCAAGCATCGCAGCATCCCTCCGGGGATCAAGGGCGGTCGAGCCCCTAAAGCCCGAAGAAGTCCCGCATCTGCGAGAGGATCGCCTTGCGTACGTGGGCGTTCTTTTGTTTATCGTCCAGGCCCTGCTGCTCGCCTTCATCGAGGTACTTGGAGAGCTGGTTCATATTCTGGGAAACCCGTTTGGAGGCCAGGGTGGCCAGTTGCTGGCTGATCTCGGGG
>WJMB01000069.1 GCA_014728185.1 Candidatus Coatesiibacteriota bacterium | reverse complement strand
GGGATCGGGCAGGTCCCAGGCCAGGGCGTCCTCGCCCCAGAAGTAGAGGGCGTCGCCCTCGTCGAAGGAGCCGTCGTCGGCGCCGTCAACGCGCACGGGCACGGCCTCCAGCTCAATCTCGTCGTAGATGTAATCCTGGTCTAGCATCCGACTTGAGCCACTATAGAGTCCCAACCGCCGGGGATCAATGATGGTGGGGTCCCAGCCGGCCGCCGTCAGGTCCTCCGGGGTGACCCGGTAGACGCCGTCGGCGTCGACGACGATCTTCAGCGCCGGGCGGGGGAGGTCCGAGGAGTTGTAAACCGGTTCGGGAGCCTCCGGGCGCGGCCGGGTCCAGTGATAATAGTCGGACAGATCGGAGATCGGCACCAGCCCGACCAGTAGCTCATACATATCGTCGTGATCATTGAAGGTGAATCCGCCCCCTCCGTCGGCGGCTCTATCCGCGACGGCCGGGCCGAAGGACACCTCCAGGCGCATGCTTCGCCGGACGGTCAACATGCCGTCGGACCATTCCACCGGACGCAGCTCGAAGCGGGCCAGGCTCCAGCCGCGGAAGACGTCGGTGCGCAGGTAACGGGCGGCGGGAGCGGCCGAGGCCGGATCCGGAGACGAAGCCTGGGGCTCCTCGAGATCGTAGACCGGACGCAGGGTGACCACATCGTTCTCGCGCACTTCCTCGAAGCGGGGCGCGGGCAGGGGCCGGGCCGTGGAGGTGGATTCCACTTCCCGGGCGGTGTAGGTCAGTGTCGGTTCGGCGCCCGGTGGAACCAGCAGGCGCACCTGGTAGACGGGCAGCTCGGGCAGGCCCGGCGTCTGTTCGTAATCCACACCGGGCATTCTCACCCGGGTGTAGTCGCGGCCGTCGATTCGCTCCTCGCTGAGCACGGGCTCGGGGAAATCGACGCGCAATACCGCGCCGTTCTCGTCCAGGGAGAGCAGTTCCACGGTAGGCGCGCCGTCAGCGGCCTCCGCGACGGACATTCCCGCAATCGATGTTGAATTGGCAACCTCGCCGCTCTCAGCGGTCGAATCGCCTTCCCGTTCGATTAAAGGCCCGGCGGCGGTTTCATCGGTGGTCCCGTTGCCGAAGGCGCCGCCTTCCTCGACGGCGAACAGCGGTACCGGCGCGACGGCGACCATGACTAACAGGACGAGGGGAATGGAAAGGGTGCGCACCATGATCCTCCGGGGGGAAGTCTCAGCGCATACGGGCCGTGAGGACCCGCAGGGGGGCGGCCAGGGCCAACAGCAGAGCCGCCGGCCAGCGTCGGGGGTCCAGGGGGCGGCCGTACTTGACCAGGTAACGGTGGAAGGCCCGATGACTGTTGAGAATACTGCGGGCCCGGACCCTGCGCACGCTGGCGCCGCCGATGTGCACCACACTGTGGGAGGGATCGTAGAGGGTGGGACCGCGCAGCTCGAGCAGACGGCGGGCCAGATCGACGTCGTTGAAGAAGATGGGGAAGGCGGTGTCGAATCCGTCCAGGGCCAGATAGTCCGCCCGGCGGACCAGCCAGCAGGAGGCGAAGACCTGCTCGACCTCCCGGGCTTCATCGTGAGCGAAACCGCCCATCTTCCAGCGGTTGAACAGGTCGCTGTCCGGCAGCAGCCGCGAGAGGCCGCTGAGCTCGGTGAACAGGTCCCAGTAGCCGGGCAGACGGCGGCAGGTCCGCTGGGTCTCACCGTCGAGACCGACCAGTCGGGGGGCGACGCCGCCGAGGTCCGGGCGCTCCTCCAGGGTGTCGGCCAGCCGCGTCACGGTGTCGGGCCGCACGAAGGCGTCGGGGTTGAGCAATAGCAGCAGGGGGCACCGGGCTCGGCGGGCCAACAGGTTGTTGCCGGCGGCGAAACCCTGGTTGACCGGCGAGGCGAACAGGCGCACATCGGTCCGTTGGGCGACGGCGACGGAGCCGTCGACGGAGGCGTTGTCGAGGACCAGGGTCTCGACGGTTTCCCGGGAGGCCGCCAGGTGGTCCAGGCAGCGGGCCAGGTCGTCGCGGGTGTTGTAGTTGACCACCAGGGCGCTGACGCGGGGCTCAGGCACGGCTGACCAGGTCGTCGTCGAAGCGGGACTCCAGGGCGGCGTCGGCCTCGCGGCGCTCGGTGTGCCCGGGACGGCCGAGCAGGGCGTAGGTGGCCCGCTTGCCGTCCTCCACGCCGGGCTGATCGTAGGGGTTCAGCTCGGCCAGTCGACCGCTGAAGCTAACCGCGGCCTCGCAGAGGAAGATCAGGGCTCCCAGCTCCCGCTCCTCCAGTTTAGGTAACGTGGTCAGCAGCGACGGAGTTCCCGCTTTGATCAGAGCCAGGGTGGTGCCGCGGCGCTCGGCGGCCAGCAGCTCGCCCAGGCCGCGCCCGGCCAGATAATCCAGCGAGGCGTAGCCGTACTCCCGCTCCGGCACGGCGACCTCGACGTCGTGTTCGGCCGTCTCGAGCAGCCAGACCACGCGGTCGCGCGGCCCCTGGGTATAGAGCTGAAGCTGGGAATGCTGGTCGGTGGCGCCCAGGACGGCCTGGGGGGTCGGGCCGTAGTCGGACCGCTTACCCAGGCTCTCGGCCCATAACTGGGCGAACCAGGCGGCGAAGTCGACCAGGCCGTCGGCGTAGGGCATCACGGCCACGTTGCGCCGTCCGTCTTGGTGGTGCTGGTGCAGCGCCAGCGCCAGCGCCAGCGCCGGGTTGGAACGCCAGGCCGGACGCAGGGCCGCCCGGCGCATCAGGGCGGCGCCGGTCAGCAGCTCGGTCACGTCCAGTCCCATCAGCGCCGCCGGAAGCAGACCCACCGGGCTGAGCACGCTGAAGCGACCGCCGACCTCGGGGGGCACGGCGAAGGTGTCCAGGCCGTCGGCGTCGGCGATGGCGCGCAGGTCGCCCTTCTCGGGATCGGTGACCGCCACCAGACGGCGGCGAGCCTCCTCGACGCCCAGTGTGGCCTCAAGCCAGCCGCGCACCACGGCGTAGCCGGCCATGGTCTCGGCGGTGGAACCGGACTTGGTGACAACCAGCGCCAGGGTCGCCACGGCGTCCAAAGTGGTCAGCAGATAGTAGAGGCGGCGGGGATCGACGTTATCCACGACGTGGAGCCGCGGGTAACCGGGCCGGGACTCGGCGGGATCGACCAGGGCGTAACGCAGCATCCGCGCGCCCAGCCCCGAGCCGCCGATACCCAGCAAGATCACGTCGTCCAGATCGTCGACGCGGGCGGCGGCGAAGTCGAGCAGCGCGGTCGGATCCGCCTCGGGCAACCGGGTGTAGCCCGGCGGGTCGTCG
>WJMB01000393.1 GCA_014728185.1 Candidatus Coatesiibacteriota bacterium | reverse complement strand
GGTCGAGAGGGCGTCGGACCAGGTGGCCCGCCAGGAGAAGTTGGGCGAGTAGGTCCGGGAGGTGCTGACGCCGATCTGCTTGACCGTCGTTTTCTGGAAGCCCAGCTTGAGAATGGACTGCTGCAACAGCTCGGCGAAGATCGGGAAGTAGCGGGTGGTGGTGATGGTCAGGTCCCCCGCCGGCCAGGTCTCGGTCCAGGTCTGACTGGTCGTGCCGTAGCTTTCGGTCAGGTCGTTGGAGAAGGAGTATTTGAGCTGGGCCAGCAGGAAGTCCAGCTCGTGCAGGCTGGTGTTGGAGGAGGCGCGGAAGAACTCCAGGGGCCGCAGGCGGGTGGAGATCATGTAGGAGTAGCCTCGGCTGGCCGAGATCGCCTCGCCGGCCTCCTTCCAGACGGTGTCCCAGCCCCAGACGTACTCGGGGGGCGGGGTGCCGCTTGTGTCGTTGTAGGTGGAGCCGCGCCGCAGGGAGAAGTTGGCGTTGGCGGTCCAGGAGCCGAAGTAGTCTTCGATGAGCAGCCCCGGACTGGTGGGCAGGCTGGCGGTGAAGTTGTTGGAGACGCTGACGTCGTAGGTGTCCTCGGTGGTGCTCCCCCCGGGGTTGAAGCGCTCGGTGTAGGTGGTCAGGTAGTCCAGCGAGGGCTGGACCAGCCGGTAGCGGTTGTAGGAGAGACTGACGCCGCTGGTCTGGCCGAAGCCGATGTCCTCGCCGCGACGCAGGTCCCGACTGTCGGTGAAACTGTAGCGCGGAGTCAGCGAGAGACCGCGGATGAACTGCCAGGTCAGGCTGGAGTTGAACTCGTGCTCGCCGGTGTGGGTGTCGACGCGGCCGGTGTCCTCGTCGTAGTCGGTGCGCTGGGACTGATAGAGGTAACGGGCGTTGATTTTGGTCGGCAGCAGGAAGAAGCCCTGGAGCAGCGAGTAGTCCAGATCGGCGCTATAGGTCACGTCGTCGTCGCGACGGCCGAAGCTCTCGTTGAAGCCGTTGTAGTCGGTGTAGGAAAGGTTGATCCGGGGCAGGTTGACCCGGTTGAAGCCCAGCGAGACCTTGGTGGTGTCCGAGGTGGTGCGTCCCACGTCCTCCAGGGAGCCCTCGTACTCGGCTATGTTGGCCACGTAGTCGTCGGAGCGGGTGTAGCTGGCCGAGAGCGGCAGGCCGATCTTCCACTCGTTGGGGAGGAAGGCGCCCAGTTGGAGGGTGCCCGAGGCCTGGTAGTCCTCGCTGGTGATCCCGGTGCGCCGCAGTCCGATGGACTGGAAGTCGCCGTCAAGCTTGGTGTAATCGCCCTGGAGGGTCAGCGCGTCGCCGAAGTCCAGCATCACCCGGCCGCGCACGGCCCGGCCCTCGCGCTGGACGGCGTCGTAGAGGTCGATGTTGTTGACCCAGACCCGGCCCTGTTCGCTGTCGGGGCCGACATAACCGTCCATGGGCGCCGTGGTGGTCACCCCGGCGGCCATCCAGTAGACCCGCACCAGACTGGGCGAGCCCTTGACGGCCAGGTTGCCCTCACGGTAGACCAGGGGGCGGGTGTCGGGGTCCAGCTCCTCGTAATGCTGACGCAGGGCCACCAGCTCGTCGAAGGGCACGTCGACGCGCTGCCAGCCCCCGTCGATTTCTCCCAGGGGCGCGCGGAACTCGTAGTAGTTGTCCTCGTCGGTGCCGATGCGGAAGGTGGCCAGATCGACCTGGGCGCGCTCGTGGTTGCGGTTGTAGAAGCTGACCGACAGGGTGCCGTGGGTGGTCAGGTCGCGGCTGTCCAGGAACTCCTGTTCGGCCAGCAGCACGATCTCGTCCTCGGAGTCCAGCACGCCGTTGCCGGCGCCGGTGAGTTGGGGATCGTAGCCGGCCCAGCCGATGTCCTCGCCGGGATCGAGAATGCCGTTGTGGTTGGTGTCCTCGGTG
Source organism: Candidatus Coatesiibacteriota bacterium (assembly GCA_014728185.1). Lineage (GTDB taxonomy): Bacteria > RBG-13-66-14 > RBG-13-66-14 > RBG-13-66-14 > RBG-13-66-14 > WJMB01. The sequence goes on along the minus strand of WJMB01000393.1, from coordinate 5,515 downwards.
TTGAGGATGCCGTCGTTCTCGCCGGGGTCGGGCCGGCTGCCCGGGGACAGTGAGTACTCGCCTGAGCCGGGGCCGAAGGAGCCGGAGCCGGGCAGGCCGTCGAAGCCGTAGTCGTTCCAGGCCGGGGCGGTGTATTTGAGCTCCAGGGCCTGCTCGCGCTCGACGAAACCATCGTCGTCGGTGGTCGGTTCCAGGGGGATGTAGTCGGCGTCGGTCTCGGAGTCGATGGTGCCCACATCGAGCTGGTTGAAGGCCGAGTCGGGGTCGAGGAAGGTATCTTTCCAGCGCACACCCTTGAGCTGGACCCGGTAGAGGTAGAGGAAGCTGGAGGGTGCGAAGGAGCCCTCGACGGTGCTCTCGATCCAGATACGCATCGTCTTGATGACGGCGTTGGTCGGCGGATTGTTGTCGCCGGGACGGACGGTATCGAGCTCCAGGGGGATGCGGACCGTCACCCAGCCGTTGCCCAGCTCGCGGCCCAGATACTCCGACGGTATCTCGTCCAGGGGCACGGCGTAGCCGTAGTAGCTCTCCGTGGTGTCCAGGGTCAGGTTGAAGTCCAGGTCCTCGGTGGTCAGGAAGCCGTCATCGGCGCCGATGGTTGTCTCGATGTAGCCGTTGTTGAACTCGATGCCGGTGTCCTCACCGGTCTGCAGGCGGCCGTCGAGTTCGCCGGGGTCGCTGCCGAAGGGCTCGAAGCCCGGCTCGGAGCCCTGGTCCTCGGAGTCGTAGCCGGTGTAGAAGCCGTCGTCGACGAAGTCGCCGTCGGCGTCTTCGTTGATCATGCCGATGTCGAAGTGCAGCACCCCGCCGTTGAAGGTCCCGCCGCGGTAGAGGTAGAACTCCAGGTACTCCAGGTTGCGCTCGCCCAGGTCCAGGCCGTTGGCGGCGATGATCCGGGCGAAGGAGTCCCACTGGTCCGCCTGCTGGGGCAGGTCCGAGACCTCCAGCAGGGTGGCGGTCTCGTCGGTGCGCCAGTCGGGGTCGATCTGGCTCTGCGGGTAGTTGTTCACGTCGTCGAGGTCCACCAGCCGACGATCGGCCTGGTCGTAGAGCTCGCCGGCGTAGGTCGGCGGGGAGCTGGGCAGCCAGTCGGTGTCCAGCAGGGGCATCGAGATGCTCTGGTGGGCGCCCTCCAGGTCGTCGAGGTGCGTTCGCCCGACCCGGTTTGGATTGTAGAAGCTGTAGGCCATCTCACCCTCGACGAGCAGCGTCGATTGGGCTTCGGAGTCGACACCGGGCAGCCAGCTCACCAGGGAGGTCATGAAGTCGTTCTTCAACTCCAGCTTGGCGTCGGTGTCGATGACCTGGTGCATCGAGGGGATGGCCCGGAGCTCCGGGACCTCGGAGGCATCCGTCGGCTTGTCCGTCCACTCGCCGATGTAGGTGCCGCCGATGGTGAAGAACTCGAAGGGCTTGAACTCCAGCCGCCCTCCGGCCAGGGTCTTGCCCGAGTCGCCGAAGAGGGGCTGATACTCGTAGGTGATGTCAAGGTCGGCGTCGGAGTCGTTGGCTCCGGGGATCAGGAATTCCAGGTAGCCGGAGTCGTAGTCGATGATGTAGTCGACGTCGCGGACCAGCTTGCGGCCGTTCAGGCGGATCTCCTCGGAGCCCGGGATGATGTTGGGGCGCAGGAACCGCGCCGCCGAGGCGCTGTGGAACTCGACGCGGATGTTGTAGCGGTGGTTGCGGTTGCCGTAGCTGGGATCGTAGGCGTCCTCGTCGGTACCCTCCTCGCCGTCCTTGCGGAAGGGGTGGCGCTCGGGGAAGACCAGCAGGCCCTGGTCCTGGTCGATCACCTGGGGGCTGATCGAGTCGTCGGCGCCGCCGGGATCGCGGGTCAGGCCCAGGGCGCGAACCAGGGGCTCCTCGGTGTCGCCGTTGTCGTTGATGTCCTCGGCGTCGTTGGTGCGTCCCTGGAGGTCCTCGATCTGCAGCAGGAAGTCCGAGTCCAGCTCGACCCCGGTGGCGCCCAGGTAGTAGATGTTCTCGTGCATGTAGTCCAGCAGGCTGTCGTCGCCGGTCTGACCGCTCTTGAGCAGCTTGGGCAGCGGCAGCGCCCCGGCTCCGACCTGATAGACGATCTGGGTCGGGCTGTTCTGCAGGGCCACGGCGTAGCTGACCGCCACGTACTCGTAGGATTGGACCGTGCTCTTGAAATCCAGCCGACCGGTGTACTTGTTGATCGTGTAGTCGTTGACCGGCTCGAGCAGGCGCCAGTAGCTGCTGGAATAGGTTTCCCCGGTGGGGACCGGTGGGGCCGTCGGGCTGTCGTCGGCCTCGTCGTCGTAGCGGTCGGCCTCGAAGTCGTAGTAGTCGATGGTCGGATCGTGGGTCTGGCCCGAGGCGTAGATCCAGACATCGAAGACGGCGCCGCCGTCGACGGGGTCCTCGGCGATCTGGATCGGCGTGTTCGGATCACCGAAGTGGTTTTCGTTGGAGTCGACCCGGTAGTAAAGGCGCTCGGTGTAGTCGGTGTCGCGGATGCTCTCGCGCTGGAGCTGACCCGTGCCCGTGTACTGCTCCTCCTCGGTGACGCCCTTCTCCCGGGAGCCGATCAGGGTGAAGCTCATCCACTCTCCCAGGCCGCCCTCGATCTTGGCGCCGAAGAGGCTCTTGGCCGAGTAGCTGACGAAGCGGGTACTGGGCACGCTGAGCATCACGTCGCCCAGCTCGGCGCGCTTGATGAACTCGTCCTCCTTGCCCTGGTAGACCAGGGATATCTCGTTGCGGGCGTCGTTCTCCCGGGTGTCGTCATAGTCGACGTTGACGATGACCCGTTCGGCGATGGTGCCCTCGACGCGGATCTGCGTCTCCTGATCCATGCTGAAATCCCGCTGGCCGCCCTCCAGGGTCGGGTCCGGCGGGTTTTCGTAGTCCTTGGTGGTGTAGGCCAGCTCGAAGAGCTTGCGCCCGGAGATCTTCAGCGTGGTGGCCAACCACTCGATCTCGATATCGCTGATGACGCCCTCGTTGCTTTCCTGGGCGATCCGGGCCTCACGGGCGCGGATCGATTCCACCCGGTCGCCGTAGAGCGTGTGGGAGAAGGGGGTGTCGTAGGCGCGTCCCATCGCGTCGTGGGACCGGCGCCAGCTCCGGTAGCCTTCAATGACGTCGGCGCCTGTCGGCGGGGTGTAGTCGAGAGTCAGCCCGCCCGGTGCGAACTCGAGAACAGGCCGCCGGGGCAGCTCCAGCTCGAAGCGGGTGATCATCTCGTGCTGGAAGGCCCGGTGGCGCTTGAGGCGGTAGTAGAAGCGGGGGATGCGTGGAGGGGCGGACTGGGCCGCGGCGGGTAGGGCCGCCAGACCGGTCAGCAGGAGCAGGGCGAGGATGGCGAGGCGTCGTTTCAATCGCTGGGTCTCTGGAGGGGGCGTGCTCGCCGGTTCAGACGATAAGCTGTGTCGGGAGAACAGCTCATCGAGCAGGACCGACGTGGATGTTAAAGCGAAAAAAGGCCATCCCATACGTCGGATGACGTCGGCGCCTTGATTACGTTGACAATATCGCCGGGGTTCCCGAACGGGAACAGAGCGTAACGGCCCCGACGGCTCAGCCCGCCGGCGTGATCCGGGACAGGTCGCCCAGGCGGCCGAAGAGATCCACCAGCTCGCTGAGCAGCGCCAGGCGGTTGTTCCGCCTGTTATCGTCGTCGGTGAGGACCATCACCGTATCGAAGAATGTGTCGATAACCGGGCGCAGCTTAGCGACGCGGGCGATGGCCTCGCTGAAGGCCCCGCGCCGGACGGCGGCTTCGAAGACCTCCTCGGAGCGCAGCTCGCGCAGGGCGGCGGCCAGCTCGATCTCGGCGCTTTTGTCGAACAGAGCGCTCTCGGGTTCGGCGAAGTCGTTGAGCTCCAACTCCTTGGCGGCCTGCTTGAGGATGTTGGCGGCCCGCTTGTATCCGGCGGCCAGGTTGGCGAAGTCGGGACCGTCCTTGGCCTCGCTCAAGGCCCGGGCGCAGCGCCAGGCGGCCCAAGGCCGGGTATTGTAGGTCTCCAGGGCGGCGCGAGCGGCGTCGCCGGCCACACCCAGCTCGATGAAAAGTCGTTCGGCTCGCTCGGAAAGGAAGGCGGCCAGGCGCTCCTCGACGGCGGTGGGGGCGAAATCCTTCTTTGTTTTACCGCTGTAGTTGTCCACGGCGGCGGCGATCAGCGGCGTCAGGCTGAGCCGCGAGCGATCCAGCCCGGCGACGTCATGGCCCTCGACGCCCATGGCGACGCCCAGCACGCCCCGGGCGGCGCGGCGCAGACCGAAGGGGTCGGCGGAGCCCGTAGGCTCGAGACCCGTGGCGAAGCAGCCCGCCAGGGTGTCCAGCTTGTCCAGCAGTGCCAACAGGCAGCCGGCGGCGCTCTGGGGCAGCTCCCCGGCCCGACCGGAGAAGCCCACGGGCAGGTACTGCTCGGCCACGGCCCGGGCGACGCCCTCACTCTCGCCGTGGCGCCGGGCCAGCTCGCCGCCGATGACGCCTTGCAGGCTGGTGAACTCGACCACCAGGGGGGTCAGCAGGTCCTGCTTGGCCAGCTCCGCCGCCCGAGCGACCTCCTCGCAGATCGAGGAGTCCGTTTCGCAGACGCCGTCGACGTCGACGAAGGTCGTCAGGGCAATCAGGCGCTGCCGTTTATCGGCGTAGCTGCCCAGACCGCGGATGAAGCGCAGGCCGTCCAGCTCCTCGGTGAGATCGTCCAGGGGCCGCTTGACCGATTCCTCCCAGAAGTAGCCCGCGTCGGTGAGCCGGGCGCGCAGCACCCGCTCGTGACCGGCGATCACCCCGGCGGCGTTGCGGTCGCCGCCGTCGCGCACCGCGATGAACCTCGGCAGCAGCCCGCCCTTCGCGTCGCGCACCTCGAAGTACTTCTGGTACTCACGCAGGGTCGAGACGACCACGGCGTCGGGCAGCTCGAGGAACCGTTCCTCGAAACCGCCCACCAGGCAGGTGGGGTGCTCGACCATGTTGGTGACGGTCAGCAGCAGCTCGTCGTCGTAGCCCGTCGCCCCCAGCTCCTTCAATTCCAGCTCGACCTGGCCGCGCAGCAGCTCGTAGCGCTCGCCCGGCGCGGCGACCCGGCCCTCCTCGTCGAGTTCGGTGCCGTCGACGACGACGGAGTGATCCCGGCAAGCCGCCCGGTAGGTGTCCAGGTCGGCGTCGGGGAGTTCGAAGGGCTCTGCAGAGAGAAAGCGGTGTCCCCGGCTGGTTGCGCCGGTACGCACCCCGGCCAGCTCGACCTCGAGGCCTTCATCGCCGTAGAGGGCCGCCAGCCAGCGGATCGGCCGCAGGAAGCGCAGCTCGTGCGCCCCCCAGCGCATCGACTTGGGCAGGGGCAGCCCCGTGATCAGCTCCTCGATAAAGCCGGGCAGCAGCTCAACGGTCGGCGCCCCGCCCAGGGTGACCTCGAGTTGCACCCGCTCACCTTTGGGCGTCTCGGCGATCTGCAGCTCGGCCTCGGTGCAGTTGAACTTGGCCGCGAAGGCCAGCGCCGCCTGGGTGGGTTTGCCGTCGCCGTCATAGGCCACGTGG
>WJMB01000405.1 GCA_014728185.1 Candidatus Coatesiibacteriota bacterium | reverse complement strand
TGTGTACCGATCCACTGAAGAAGGCAAAGAGCCCCGAGATGTCGGTCCCGCTGGGCATCCTGGAAAGAAACTGATACTGAAGGACAAGCTTCATGTAAACCATTGCCTTGTTTAACACCGGTGTCAATCCGCCGTCTCCAAGAGTCGTAAGCTTCTTGAGGCAAAGAGAATAGGGATTAACACCTGATCATGAACCGACGTCGAAAACGTTTATAAAGCGGCATTTGGAACGAATATGCTACAAAAACACGAATGGCACCAGATAGATGATCTAATTTAAGGTCCTGATAGCAGCGCGTTATATGTCTCTAAGTGCATCTATTACAAGCAATAAGGGCGTGGTGATCGAGTGTTTGATCAAAAAGTGAGCATTTCCGGATGAGCGAGAAATGCTTGCCAGATCGAAACTAATCAGCTTGAGTTGATCCGAACGCGTACCATAATGCCAAAGATATCATCTCTGCTAATGCCACAAGTAGAAAGAAGATAGCCTCCTTAAGCTTTGAAGCCCGGGATATATGCCGGGAGTCGGGAAGTCGCGACTCCTGCTTCGCATCCCGGGCATCCCAGGCAGTAGGAGACTAAACGCCTTCATATAGCGACTTTAGCAGAGAAAAAACGTTTGCATATCGAGCTGGAGCCCTTCGTGAGGTGATTGTCGGCACTTTCTTTCTAAATGCCGCCTTTGGCGTTTTCAACGCAGGTTCAGTTTCAGGTGATAATCCCATGGCTAAAAATGCTGTGATGACCCCATCCAAAGCACAGCCGCGAGTATCGAGCACAGGCAATACAAAAACCCCCTTCCCGGGGGACACCGTCGGTTAGCGGGGGAGGATCACCGGCGGATGGGAAGGGGGTCGGTCGGGCCGCAGCGGGGGAACTGGCGGCCCTGCGGACGTCGGGGTTTCGAGGAGGTGGATTTTGACGCCCGCATTAAAAGGTACGGGCGACGAATCGGCTGCGTTCCAAAAAAACCACTAATTTTGTGTATTTTATCGGGTATTACCGACCAGTTCCTCCAGACGCTCGATCAGCGCGGCGGCGAGGTCCACCCCGGTGACATCCTCGACATAGCGCAGGCCGGGCACGGAATTGATCTCGACGATCCGGGGGCCGTCGGCGGTCGGGAGCAGGTCTACACCGGCCACCTCGAGTTCGAGCAGGCGGCAGCTCTCCTCGGCGAGCGCGACCTCGGCGGCGGAGGGTCGGTGCTGGGAGGGACAGCCGCCCCGGTGGGCGTTGGAGCGGAAATCGTCGGGTCGGCTGGTGCGCTGGTAGGCGGCGCGAACCCGCCCCCCCACGACGAACAGCCGCCGGTCTCGCCCTCCGCTCTCGGCGTAGTAGCGCTCGAGGTGGGCGTTCTGCTCCAGGGCCGCCGAAAGCTGCCACTGGCCGCGCAGAGCGGACATCGACTCCACCAGGGCTGTGCCCACTCCCCGGGTGCCCCGGCTCCACTTGAGCACCAGGGGGAAGCCGCCGAGGAGCTCGGCGGCGGCGGCGAGCTCGGACTCCTCACGCACCAGGACGGCCTCGACGCAGGGCAGTTCGGCGGAACAGAGCAGTTGCAGGGTATAAAACTTATCGCTGCAACGCAGCACCGCCCGGGTCGAGTTGAGTGTCGCCACCCCTAAGGCCTCGAGCTGGCGCCAGAAGGAGAGGTCCCAACCGAAAGCCAGACGGGTGTAGCCGGAACGGTAGACCGCAGCGCGGGGCGGTTCGACGGGTGAGCCGTCCAGCAGCAGTCCGGGGCCGGCGGGGCCGTTGACCGCGGCGAGGCGGCCGGTGTCGATCTCCTCCAACTCATGACCACGGGCGACGGCGGCCTCGCGGATGCGCTGGGAGGAGTAGAGCTCGAAGTTGCGGCAGAGTGACCAGATCAGCATCGGCTTCCCGGGCAAGGGTTGCGGGTGATGATAGCATAGCTGTAGAGGGATGCGGGTTCTGCAACGGATGGAGAGCCGTCAATCATCGACGGCTGGAAGGCTGAACGATGCTCATTGCCACATTGCGCCGCGTTGGGTAAACAAGAGCGCTGAAAGGGATGCCGGCTGTTTACCGGACCATTTCGGACAGCTACGGGATTGTCATCAAGAGCTTTGTAAACATAAAACCATTAGAAAACATGGCTCATACGCCCTGCTCCGATAAAGGCGCCCATGGTGAAATGACGTCAAAGCGCGACGCAACCGGGCGGCGATTGCCCCCTCGGTAAAGCTTTCGTTATCAGCCCGATTTGATCCGAGCATACTCCAAGCCGCCAAGCATTAACTGCTGAGGGATTGCTGACCGCAAGCGGCTGACCAAAAAAATGCTGAGATCGTAAACCCTGTTCGGACCGGGTTATGAATGTATTCTGCTGCTAATACAACTTTCAGCAAATGCGCATGTCACTTATCGGCAGTTAAAAAGTGGCAGCTGCAAGGGTTGTACTCGGAGGATAACCCACCCTGCCTATTGGCTTGCAGTTTAAGGTCACCCGTTTGCCGCTCGACTCATAACTGCCTCAATATCAAGTAACAAGACTGCGCATGATAGACT
>WJMB01000392.1 GCA_014728185.1 Candidatus Coatesiibacteriota bacterium | reverse complement strand
CTTCTCCGCCGTCAGCTCGTTGCCGGTCAGCTCTTCGAGGTAGGCGATGAAGCCGTCCAGCTCGGCGCGCCAGAGCCGGAAGGTCTCCTCGTTCTTGCGGTGGGGGATCTCCAGGACCTTCACCGGGTGCTTTTCGCCCAGCACCTCGTAGGCCTTGGTCTTGCCGTCGCAGGTGGTCTCGCCGATGATGACGTCGGTGACCTCGAAGTAGGGGCAGATCATCCCGGCCTTGAAGCCATAGAAGCTCTTGATCAGCGGGCAGAGGTTGCGCGGCAGGTCGACCTCGGCGTCGGGGATGGAGAAGTCCGTTCCGGCGCAGAGGCCCACACCGACGGCGCCCAGGGCGGTCAGCAGTTCATCGGGGACGTAGAGGCAGAAGGTGCCGACGACCTTGCCGCCGGCGGCCTTGTGCTCGAGCAGCTCCTTGATCCGCAGGCCGTGGATTTCGCTGATGACGAAATCGAAGTACTCCATGGCCGCGGGACGCTTGTCCTGCTGGAGGTAGACGGCGGGGTAGAACTCGTTGAGGATCTCGAGCAGCTTGTCGTGCTTCTCGAGGTCCAGGCCGAGCTTCCGCCACATGGGACGGTAGTCTTCGGGCATCGGGGATACCTCCTCGGTGGGGTGGGACGGGTTACGGCGGCCGAGGAGGCGGCGGCGGGCGGTCCGGGGATTACCCGGGAGCCCGGACGACGCACCCCGTCGGCCCGGCGAAACTTGCGCGGGCGGCCCGATCCGAGCCGCCGACGGCGCACATTCAGGTGCGCCGCATCGCGATGGTGGCTCAGGTGCGGTGGTGCATCGTCACTCCCGGTAGATGGTGGGAAGTTGAAGAGTGGCTAGTTTATTATCAGTTCGCAATACTGTCAAGGCAGCGCGAGAGTTGTCCTTAGAGGCGCGGGTAGTCGGATTTCTCGCAGGTTTGTTTTGGGCATTATGGAACGCGTTCGGACCAAGTCAGGGTTGATATTGAAAGGCTCACCGAGCAGGCAATCGCTGATCGGGGTCGTCCGACAATGCCCACGCTGCAGGTATGCACAGCCTCGTTGCTTGATATTGGGGCAGTCAGGAGTTGCGTAGTTATCAGGTGGCTGTTTACTAAAAAAGCCAACAAGCAGGGTGAGTTATCTTCCGAGGATAACCCACCCTGTCCATTGGCTTGCAGTTAAAGGCTACCCTTGAGCCTCTCAACTCATATCAACCCCAATATCAAGTAACAAGACTGCTCATGATATTATCGGGAGGGATCACTAAACTGTCACGGACCGGGGTGTTACTGAATTTCGTACAATTATCAGCAGTTAGCGGGCAAGCAGGTTGGCACTTAGCATTAGCTGTTTGTGGCGGGTTACGTGAGTTTCCCCCATTCCCGTTATGCCCGTTCTGGCTTCTCAGCGTTCAAAAGAAACTGCTTGGCTTCATGGGCTTCGATGATGATGCATCGATCTTAAGTAGGCTAACGACAAGCGTATATAACGAGTATGCGCCGAGAGGATAAGACGGCTGGTTAATCTTTCTTCGACATCGCCTTATATCAGTCGCTTTTTTCGAGGTGGGTCGAGGTTTAGAGTTGAAGCTATCCGGTCCGGGATCGTGTGTGATGCCTATCGGGATTCAAGCCGAACGCAACTTATCAGCCAATCCTTGCTCGCGAACCTCTCTTTATCAGCCGTGACTTGGTCCGAACAGGTTCCATGATGCCTTTCCAAGGGCATAGCAAAGATTGCGGTTCAAGGGGAACCGATAATCCCTGGCGTTGATCGCCCCTGCGGAGGCCGACCTTCAGGTCGGCTCGCTCGCAAGGGTGTTAATATTTGCGAAGATGATCAAACGGGAGGACCTGAGGGTCCTTACCTACAATCGGAAACGGGTCGCGATGCTCATGCAAACGATCCGCTTGCTCGAGGTCATCCAGAAAGGGCGGGGTTGGAATCCCCGCCTTACAGGAGGCTGTCGGCGTCCCTTCAGCAGGTTACCCCGTCGCCCGGCGGCCCGTGCCCGGCGCGTAGTAATCCTCGAGCTCGGCGATGGGCACCAGCTCCTGCTCGGGCAGCACCAGCACCCGCTCCACGCCTATGTGGCGCAAAAAGTAGCGGTCGTGGGAGACGACCAGCACGGAGCCCGCGAAGTCGATCAGCGCCCGTTCCATCGACTCCCGGGCCCAGAAATCCAGGTGGTTGGTGGGTTCGTCGAGGAGCAGCAGGTTGCGGTCCAGGCAGACCAGTTGGGCCAGGCGCAGGCGGGTTTTCTCGCCCTGGCTGAGCACGCCGACGGTTTTGCCGATGTCGTCGGCGGAGAAGCCGAAGCGGGCCAGCAGGGAGCGGGCCGGGGTATGGCGCAGCTCGGTGACCGTCTGGAGCTCCTGCAGCACCGTGCGCTCGGGGTTCAGGTTCTCGTGCTCCTGGGAGAGGTAGGCCGGGTGGACATTGACGCCCAGTTCGACGGCGCCGCGGTTGGGCCGGAGCGTCCCGTTGACCAGGCGCAGCAGGGTGGTCTTGCCCGAGCCGTTGGGTCCCACCACGGCCATCCGCTCACCCCGGCGCAGTTCCAGCTCCAGGCCGCGCAGGATCATGCGCGGGCCGTAACCGGCGGTCAGGCCCCGGCAGCGCAGGGTCCACTCCCCCGTGCGCTCGGCGGGGCGGAAGTCGATCCGCGGCCCCGAGCGCTCGGCCAGCACCTCGACACTCTCCAGGCGGGCCAGCTTGCGCTCGCGGTCGTGGGCCTGGGTGGAGCGGTTGCCCGCCTTGTACTTGCGGACGTAGGCCTCGAGGCGGGCGCGCTCCTCGGCCTGGGCGGCGGCGTGCTTGAGCTGGAGCTCCCGCTTCTCCCGGCGCTTGTCGGCGTAGGCCGTGTAATTGCCCCGGAAGAGGTGGGAGGAAGCGCTCTCGGGCTCGATCTCCAGGATGCGCCCCGCCAGGCGGTCCAGGAAGGCCCGGTCGTGGCTGACGATGACCATCGACGCTTTGTTCCGCCAGAGATGACGCTCCAGCCAGGTCACCGCCGGCAGGTCGAGGTGGTTGGTCGGCTCGTCGAGGATCAGCAGCGTGGGGTCGCTCAACAGCAGGCGGGCCAGGGCCAGCTTGGTCTTCTGCCCGCCGGAGAGGCTGTCCAGAGGGCGTCCCGGCTTGACCCCGCCCAGGCCCAGGCCGGAGAGCACCCGGCGCACCCGGTGCTCGAGCTCGTAGCCGCCACGACGCTCGAAGCGGTCGGTCAGGCGCTCCAGACGGCGCATCAGCTTGGCGGTGTACGAGGGGTCGTCGGCGTATCGGGCCAGCTCGCGGTGGATCCGGTCCATCTTGCGCCCGAGCTCCTTGAGCTTCTCGAAGTCCCGGGAAACGTAGGCGCCCACGGTGATATGGGGCGGCTCGGCCAGGGTCTGGGGCAGGTAGCCCGGCACTTCGCCCTTGGAGAGCTCGACCCGTCCCTCGTCGGGCTCCCGTCGGCCGACCAGCATCTCCAGCAGCGTCGTCTTGCCGCAGCCGTTGGGTCCCACGACGCCCAGCCGTTCACCGGCGGGCAGGTCGAAGCCCAGTCCGGTGAACAGCGGGGTGTTGCCGACGTAAGCGGCCAGGTCGCGGGCGATGAGCATGACGGATTCCTTGGCGGTTTGACGGAGCGTGATGATACCCCAGGGCGTCGCTGTCGGGCAAGGGGCGTTGATTGATGACTGGAGGGCGGAGAAGCTTCACCACCGGTGAGCGCGGCTTAACCTGCGGTATCCAAGTGGTTGGGCCGTCGGTTCATGTCTGTTTATCGCCCGCGGACCCGTGTATCAAACCGGGCTGCCCCTGCACCAGCTTGGTTACATGACGGGGAAGAGAACCGTAAGGCGATTGATAACATTCCATTAGCGGTCCGCTTCGTTCGATGTGCGCCTATCATTCCCCCCTAATGCTACTGCGGGGTTCTTGAGAAACGGTTGGACGGGTGTTGGCAACCGGTGTGATTGTCGCAGCACCGCATCTCTCGACGCGCAGTTCCAAACGCCACGCTGGGCGCTATTCCCGGCATCTACAAAATGCTGAGGATTCGAATCGATAACCCCCTGCAAAGTCTGTCGAGCTTGAATTATCAAGCGTAATCGACTATATTATTCCAAGTGTGTTTCATTCTGCGGAGCAGATGTACCAAACGCTCTGTCCGTGGTAAATCATGTTCACTGCTCGACGGGTCGCCCCGCGCGATCCCGACGTCTCTACTCTCAGGAGACTCGACTATGCGCAGAAGCTCTCAGTTAATCCTTTTGCTCATCTTCATCGTTCCGCTCGGCATGGGCTGCTTCATGGGCCATATGACCACCGCCCGCACCGTGGGCGACGGCAACGTCGGCCTGACCGCCGCCGCAAGCTACATCCCCGGCAACACCCTGGTCGATACCATCAACGGCGTCGATCTGGACGACGGCGAGGACGCCTTCGGCGCTCTGCAGCTCCAGGGCCGCCTGGACATCGGCCTCACCGACAGCCTGGACCTGGGATTGACCACCGGGGCCGGAATCTTCGTCATCCCCTACTGGACCGGCGCCGAGGTCGAGCTCAAGTACGCCTTCCTCCAGAATCCCGACTCGATCTCCCTGGCCGCAGGATTCGACGCCGGGTTGAGCATGCCCGGGCTGACCGTCGGCGGCGCCCTCTACCTCGACAGCAACGCCCCCTACTTCCCCCTCCACGTATCGGCCCGTCCCATGGTGGTCTTCGGCGACAGCGGTTCCGACGACGAAGACGGTGACGGCGAGACCGATGACGAGGAAAGCGACGGCGCGCCCTTCTTCGCCATCAACCTGGCCGCCGGTTTCCACTTCGACCTGAGCGAGACCACACGGCTGATCATCGAGGCCACCACCTACAATCCCACCGGCGGCGACGTCGACATGTTCAGCCTCTGGAACATCGGCGCCGGCGTGCAGTTCGTCTTCTGAGCCGACGCAGCCCGGACCTCGGCAACCCAAGATACGCCCGCCCCGTTATCCAGGGCCGGCTTTGGCACGTTTCTTGCGGAAGGGGCCGCGGGTCCTGGAGTCCGGCGCCCCCGCTCCGCTGCAAGAAACGTGCCAAAGCCTCGTCGGCG